>NZ_ALJG01000348.1 GCF_000286315.1 Paenisporosarcina sp. TG20
CGGAAATTATACCGGAAACCAAAGTGGATACTGTGTGCTTTCTTTAAAGACCGAGCGTACATTGCCCGATTTTTCTTAATATCCAACTCAAAACTTTGTATTCTTATAAGTCATGTTATATAACCTAACATAAAATATAAAAATAGTTTGATTTTTCTTTCATTTTGTATTATCATGTTATAAAACCTAACATATAGTATTAGGGACAGGAAAGGAGAATGTTGGATGAAAAAAATTGAAGCTATTATTCGCCCAGATGTATTTCCAGATGTTCGGAGAGCATTAGCATTAGAAGGTATTGATGGTTTGAGTGTAACTGAAATTGCTGGGTGTGGAAGACAAGAAGGGAGAACCGGCCTTTTTCGTGGCAATGTGTATGAAATGGAGTTCTCATCAAAATTAAAATTAGAAATGGTGGTCGAAGAGGCATTAGTTGAACCCATCGTTGAAGCTATCTTAGAATATGCAGCTACAGGGGTAGTTGGAGATGGCAAGATTTTCATTTACCCAGTAGATGAGGCAATTAGGATTCGAACAAAAGAACGCGGCGCAATAGCCGTATACTAAGGGGGTATAAACATGGAGGGAATTGAAGCAGTACAAGGTTCTGTCGATATGTTATGGATGATGATTGGTGCAATTTTAGTATTTTTTATGCATGCAGGTTTTGCTATGGTTGAAACAGGTTTTACTCGTTCCAAAAATACAGTCAATATATTAATGAAAAATTTATTGACCGTATCATTAGGCTCAATTCTATATTTTATCGTAGGGTTTGCAATTATGTTTGGACCTTCTGCTTTTGGAATCATTGGGACAGAAGGCTTTGCTTTATTCGGACGTGAAGATATCGGATTCTTTGTCTTCCAAGCAGTTTTTGCAGCTACATGTGCTACCATTATTTCTGGTGCTGTCGCAGAACGTATGACATTAACTTCTTATCTACTATTAACAGTTGCCATGACTGGAGTTATTTATCCAATCGTTGGACACTGGGTATGGGGCGGTGGATGGTTGTCAGAACTAGGTTTTATTGATTTCGCTGGATCATCAGTTGTTCATTTAACTGGTGCCGTTGGTGCATTAGTTGCAGCATGGTTAATTGGCCCACGAATCGGTAAATATACCGGTAAAACCGTGAATGTAATTGCTGGTCATAGTATTCCTCTTGGAGCTCTTGGAGTATTTATATTATGGCTTGGATGGTTCGGATTTAATGGTGCTAGTACATTAGCAGCTGACACTACGTTAGTACCAACAGTCATTGCTAATACATTACTTGCTGCATCGGCTGCAGTTTTAGCTACTGCTTTACACACAAGACTTCGTTACAAACGAATTGATGCATCTCTTTCATTAAACGGAGCTCTCAGTGGACTCGTCGGTATTACAGCTGGATGTGCCAACGTCTCCCTGATTGGTGCAATCGCAATTGGTTTAATCGCTGGAGTTATTATGACTGAAAGTATTCGTTTCTTTGACCTTAAGGCGAAAATTGATGATCCAGTCGGCGCGATATCCGTGCATGGAATTGGAGGTATCTGGGGAACACTTGCGGTTGGTTTATTTGACACTACTAATGGAACATTCTATGGTGGCGGGGTTGGAATACTTGGGGTGCAAATCGCTGGCGTTGCAGCAATCATCTTATGGACATCACTCGCTGTAGGTGGAACTTTACTTGTAGTCCGTTTGTTTACTCCACTACGTGTTACTAAAGAAGATGAAATTGCAGGACTAGATTTCTCTGAACACGGAACTCAGGCCTATGAATTTAAAGACGCTATTAGAGGATCATCACCACGTCCTGAGGATTTCGCTCAGCGTCTTACGCAGCTTGGAAAATCCCTGCAACCAAGGTAATACTGGAGTTAATTAAGTTTTCGGGTTGCATAGGACTGCAATCCTAAACTATAGATGAGGCAGACATTCGAAGTGACTTTGTCATTCGGTTGTCTGCCTTTCTCTTGACTGATGGGTCGTGACCACTAGTCTAACAAGTAGTGATATCTCTGACGGCAAGTTAACTCTCTTCATGTTTCAAAAGATTAAGTCCATATAATTGTATAAAAAGAAAAAGGGTCAAATTAATCCCTCTTGGAAACAATGTTTTCAACAACGATAAACATTGAGGAGGAATTAATATTTACCCAGTTAAAGTTTGCCCTAAATATGGATGTTTACAACATCTTTCCTTATATCTTTGTTGATGCGGTGTATTAAAGTACGCGAACATCATTGCGTTATCTCTAAAGCAGTTTATATTGCTACAGCGATTACAGAAGACAATGACTTGAAACCTACCCACCGATTCAACACGGTTTTATCTAGTATTGATATCCATCCAATCCTTGAGATCTTGATGAAAAAGTCTCGTTTCGGGGCTTCACAAACACTAAATTATTTAGCTATGATTTCTTTAGAGTAAACTAAAAAAGGGATAGTAACTAAAACTACACCTCCAATTGTTAGTTGTGTTTAACACTTGGGGTTCAGTTCATCACCTGTCCCTTAGAATCTTTTTTATTATAGATTTTATGTTGTGACGGTATGTAAAACATCAACCTTCACTGGATTCTCAATCGTTTGTTTTACAACGCAATAACGTTCTGTTAATTTGAGAAGCGTTGCCAATTGTTCTTCAGACGCATCCGTGTCTAAATCAAATTTAAGTCGAATGCTTGAAAATCCAACTAAAACTTCTTTCGATACACCTAACGTTCCGCGGAAATCGAGATCTCCCTCTGCACGGATTGTCCCACCACGTAAATTAATTTCCAGTGCAGTTGCTACTGCTTTAAGTGTTACTCCAGCGCAGGCAACCAACGCTTCAAGAAGCATATCGCCAGAACATGCAGCCATCCCTGTTCCCCCGGTAGCCGGGTGAAGACCTGCTTCAACAAGAGCTTTCCCTGTTTTTACACTACAAGTTAATCCTTCACCAACTGTCCCCTCGGCATGTAAAGTAATCATTGCCGCCTGTGGCTCCTCACGGTATTTATCCTTTAACGGGGCCTGAAGTTCACGTAATTCCTCGATTCTCATCATAATCTCCTCACTATTCTCTTCGTATTTTGAAGTCGATGGTAAAGGTTATGCTACTGGGTGTTAAAAAAGATGTGTTTGTTCAAGACCCTGGTTAACATTAACCATTGCTACAATTTGGATATCGACTTTTTCCAATAATAGCATAATACTAGAATCATTGTCTAAATATTAACTTTATTAATAAAATTCAAATTGTTCTATTACCAAATTTTCCAACTGAGCAATTGCTCAGCACTAATTTAGATAAAAAAATCAGCAAATATCAGCTGAATTTTTATAAAAGACCTCTATTTTACTTCATTTCTTGCGGAGATATTTAAATACATCTAGTAAATTCACGTAAACGGGAATTCTTCTTATTTCATACAGAGTTTATTAGTAGGTTCTGATTGACCTATACTTATACTTATTTAAAAAGGACCTGTCTAGATTATGACTTCGGCAGCATCCACTTTCTATAAGAAAAATGAGAGACAGTGAAAACCTCACTTGTCTCTCATTTTATTCTAGATTTATTGTGGCAGTTACGCGACCCATAACGAACTGAAAAATTAAGTCGAGAAGTATATAAAAGGGTTACCTTTTTCCAAGACCTTTTAGTCAACAACATAAAAAATTGCCAGGAACCTATGGGCTCAACGTGGATGCTTTCTATCCCGTTAATCTCCTCGGTTCCTGGCATATGTTTGTCCATTTTACTAATTAATGTTGGTTTTCAAGATCTGCCACTATAGATTCAACTTCTTTACGTGAAATCTTTTCACGACCTATTTTCATTGCTTTTAATGTGCTATTTGCTAGGGCAAGCGGAACTTTACAAAACATGGTGATCCCGCGATTATTGATATCTTTTACATATTCGTTGCCCAACGCTAAGTTTTGCTTGGCATATAGAAATAAATCTTCTCTATCCCAATCATCTGGCATGAAGCTAACACCCCGCTCCAAGTCTTCATCTTGGTTCCGTAAAATATTTACTGCTTGTAAGCCTCGTCCAAAAGCAATGGCTTTTTCACGATCAGTTTCCGTGTTGTCATGCCATTTCCAAATATCTGATAACATGCAACCAACAAGCCCGGCCACATAATACGTATAATCGTCTAAATCTTCTTTTGTTTTAATGCGCCAATCTTTGACAATCCACTTGGCCATACCTTCTGCCATAATGGCTGTAGACTCTTTTACTTTTTCTACTACCTCTGGAGGACATAATAAAATCCAATCACCGAGACGTTTTGTCACTACTGGAAGTGAGTTTTCATAAGGGCGAATAAGCGCACGGTACTTTTCATGGTCGAAAGTTGTTTTTAAAATTTCGCTAATTGATGTTAACAATTGATGCTTTGTTTCTGCTTTCATATCGGGATGATCTTCAATTTCATCAATAGCACGCATACATAAATAAGCAGATGCAACAGTTTTCTTTAAAGTTGGTTCTAAAAAATTAATGGGAATGAAAAATGTTCGACTAGTTTGTTTTAATACATCCATTGCTTCCCGTTGCAATAAGGCAGACTTACTCATACTCAATTCCTCCCGTTCCGTTCATTGTTTCAATTATGTATTCTTAGCTTTGTCCATTTCTGAATATACTAGTCCTCTTATCATACAATAAAAATCAATTTTCGTATGCTACAAAGAGACAAAGTTTAAGAATCTAGTGATAAAGCACCAGAAATACTGAACTAAATGATTATTTTACTTTCTTTTTTAACACCTAACTCACCTTGATATTTTATCAATGATTCTACTATCCTTGTTGCCTTTAGCAACGTGTATTCCACTTTATTTAACCTTCTTTTTAATATCGTTTGCCACTCTAATGCTATATCACTGCCAGGTTCAAGTTCAACTAAGGTGGCGATATCTTTTAACAGTGGAATTACTGGTTGGTTAATCGCCAAGTCATGGTCATATATATCTCCACTGACATAGCTTAAAGGAATTAAATAATGAGATATGGCAATCAATCTTTTATTAATTTCTTTGGCTTCTTCGTCTGACCAGTCTATATCTAACGGTGTATGATTAATTTCTTCTGCAAGCTTTTCTAGATTTTCCACACGAGTAACGGCAACATTTAAGTCTAATATCTCACCGGCTAATTTAGCGTAGACATTTAATGCTTCTTTAAGCTCTTTTGCTCCAGCAGCATGATTTAATGGAATAATTTTACTGGTGCATGCATCATAAATAACAGCTGTGTATACTTTGCAATCCCTTTGTAAGTTATCCTTATCAAGTTTATCTAATGTATCTTCAGTTGTATGCCACCACCAGCCAAACCCACCAGATTTGATTCCACCAAATAGTTTGACTAAAGTTTGTGATGCGATGTCATCACTAATTGGTTGTTCAGAAAGCCCCATGAATAAAGCAGGTGTTCCTGTTCCCCAAAATGACTGGTCGCCTCCTCGTCCGAATCTTTTACCTATAAATTCTTCACCTGTTAATTCCTCGACAAAAGAACCACCCAATTCCTTTGTTTCAACCATACAGTTGCTTTCGCTAAGAATCGTCGCCCCTTTTCCACCAACGGAATCAACATAGACATGCAGCATACAATTTTCGTGAATGTCTTCCCAATTGTTGTCACAATAATAAGTTGAACCTGTGTATCTTCCATGAGAATGCCCAGACCAAAAAGCAATGCGAAGACTTCTCCGTAATTTCACTTGTTGATTTATGATTACACGCGCTACTTCAAGCATGGTTGCATTAGCACTGCCATTATCCATAGCACCATAATGCCAAGAGTCAATATGTCCACTAAACAACACAAATTTTTCGGGTTCTATTTCACCTTTTATATCAGCTACTAGGGTCGGGATATCCCTCCATGCTGTATCCACAACTGTTTTAAACCAAACAGAGTTATTGATAGCACTTTGACTAAGATTTTCTTTTATTAATGTCCCTACCTTTTCAGTGATTGATATAACTGGTATGGTTGGAAATTGTTTTTTTGTTTCAGGGGTCGGATTTCCCCAAACTCTCGAGACAGTCATCTCATGTGTAAAGGTGCCATTGATAAAGATTGCCCCAAGAGCTCCGGCCTTTTCTAAGATTCTCACTGCACCTGGTGTAGCTATTCCTTCAGTTAAAACAATACTTCCAGTCACTTGTAGTTGATTTGTAAGTTCTTTAATATATATTAGGTCACCGTTAAGCCCTCCGTCCCCCGTAGAGACAGACATTGAATGGGTAATACAAGGATAACTCTCTCCACCTACTTGTAATTCAGCTTCTACCGGTAAACTAATATACCCCTGATGGAAACTCAGCTTCGTTTCCAACCCAAGATCATCCAATACCTCCTTAGCATATTGAAACGCCCGAAGTTCTTCAGCCGATCCAGAAAGTCGCACCTCTTTTGTTAGTTGACTGGTATAATACATCAGTTGATCTCCAGATACCTCATTAATTAATTGTTTATGTGTATTACTTAGTTTACTATTCATACCTAAAGTCTCTCCTCTCTTGATAAAAAGCGCCCATAGAAAATTGGGCGCTACTTTTTTTACAGCACTAAATTCTTCTTACTCACATTTACTTGTTCAAATGGTTGGAAAGGTGTTCCTGTTAACTGGCTAACTGCATCAATAAACGTATTGGTTGTGTGTGGAGTATCGTATAAAGTGGTAAAAAAATCTGCACGTTGACCTTTTGCAACTGCATCATACGCTTTACCAACCATCCATCGACCATAATAATATGAAGGATAATACGTTTTTTGAACTGGATCAGAGAAAAAGCGATAACAGTTATTTGCTTCAATGGTAGTTAGATTTCCGCTATTAATCATATAATTAACTGCTTCTTCCTTATTCATATCACCATTATTAAATAAATAACAAGCATTGGTCATGGCCATTCTTTGCATATCAATATAGTCTCTAGCAAGCTTGTACTGTTTCTTTTCATCCAGTGTAATTCCCTCTGTTTCTTCTTCGTCACGATCCCATCCTAAGAAATGCAAAGCGCTTTCAGGTCCACCTTCAAACAGTGCATTGGTTGGACTATTAATTAGGTAATAAGATGCCTCTATAGGTAGCTTCCCTTGTTGAAACAAATAGTCCCACCGACAATAAAACGCTTGATGTCCTGGATAACCTTCATGAGTCATAATTTGTGCAAGAACAGGCTTTGTCCAAGGACGATCAATATTAAAGGTTAAATTGCCACGATATTGACCTTCATATTTAGAATAGCCACTCCAAAATACCCCTCGAATTGACTTAATCGTATCTATACCATCTTCTTTAGGTAAGGTAATCACACGTTTTAATGTTCCCGCCTTACTTTTTTCTTTCATTGAATTTGCTACTGTTGTGACTTTCTCAGGTGGAATCAATGTCTCCTCATGCCATTTGTCGGCTTTTTCTTTTAAGGAACCTTTGTATCCCAGATTAGTCAAACCTTCGTCCACAAGTTGTTTTTGCTTTTCAATTGTTGCATCTGTAATTAAGGTCGATGGTAACTCTTGAATATTTGCAATGTATTCTGCATAAGGCAAGTCATCTCCTTGAAGACTCCGTGCGAAATAACGATTTGCATTAAGCATGGAACGAAGGTATTTCCCTGGATGTCCCTGTAGGTCAGCAATCTCTCGCTCTACCTCGTCAATTTTAAGACCAATTTGATCAAAGCTCCTTAATGACGATTTGGTACTACTGTAGCTAGCTGTTGCTACTTCTGTACCATATAATTTTTTAGATTGATCATTTAAACTTAAAACGATATCAACAATTGCATCTCCAACAGATTCAGGCGTCCACCGTAATATCATCTATTCTTCCTCCTTGTATTTGTTCGAGTTCCCAAAACGTCTCAATATCTTCAACAATTAGCGTGGTCAACATATGAAATAATTGTTCTCCCTTTTCAACTGTCGCAGCTTCAGCATTCCCAGAAAAAGCTTCCGGATAGAGAGTTTTCCCTCCGTCTTTGAAACGGAATCGTTTTTGTATAGGAGTTTCATGACTCCCCACTCCACTTGTATAAGCATAATTCTTGTTAATCGCCAGGATTAACGATGTCTCATCTTCTCCTGCATGGCCCGGGTGTGGCGCAATTTGTTTAATGTCTTCTCGATAATCGATAAACCAATTAATGGTTAACGTACTTACTTCTAAATCTGCTAATTTTTCTGTAACAATATCCAAACTGGAGATATTACCACCGTGACCATTAAACAAAATAATATTTTTAAACCCATTTTGTTGAAAACCCTTACAAATTTCAAAAACATAATTTATAAATACCTCTGACGAAACATCAATCGTACCTGCGAATGGCGCAAGTCCCCAAGAATGTCCATACGTTATTTCTGGAGCCATTAGAATTTTTTTGTCTAAAACGTCATTTAGCCTCCCAACAAATTCACGAGGAATTAGCACATCAGTACCTAGCGCACAATGAGGACCATGCGCTTCAATCATTCCAATCGGTATTAAAACCGTATTTATTGTTTTTTGGCACTCTTTGAATTGACTTAAATTCATTGTCATCATGTCCATAAACTTCTCTCCCTCACTCTGTAATTTTTTTCATTTTAGTGCTATTCCAACTTTTTAAAAAATCCAACTATTCATATTTAAGTTTGTTACTTACTTATACTGGTATTATCTGAGGAAGTTTAATAGATTGTGTTTGTTCCAATTGATAAGCTGCTTGCAATAGTTCCATGTCTTGAAAATGAGGAGCAACTAATTGGATACCAACTGGCAACCCATTCTCTGTATAGCCCATATTTAATGTGACTGCCGGATGACCTGAAATATTAAATGGACCAGTATACATCATTTCATCTAGTTCCTCACTCCCTATCACCGGATCTTCTGCCGGAGCTTCAAACGCAACTGTCGGAGTCATAATTAAATCAACTTGGTTAAATAAATCTGACACACTTTCCTTATACCAATTTAAATGTTCCAGACTATTTATGTAATCAACTGCTCTATGCTGCATGCCCAATTCAATTTGCTTATATGTTGTTTCTGTATAATCATCTTTTCGATCGAACCACTTTTGATGAATATGGGCTGCTTCCGGAAGAAGTACATTCAATATTAATTCTTCTGTTCGATCCCAATCTTGAATCTGAATCTCGACTAAATCCCATCCAAGTAAACGCATTTGTACTAATGTGCTGTCGTAAATTTTTCTCACGTCCACTTTAAGTTTCTTTAACATTTCATTCGGAAGTATACCTACCCTTTTATTCTTCGTATCTGCACCAAATTTCTCGAAATTTAATGCGCTGATTTTACCAACTACTGAATAGCGGTCTTTTGGGTCGTATCCTGCTATTACATCTAGTACAACAGCCGCATCTATAACCGTCCTTGTAATCGGGCCAACATGATCCAGCGACCATGACAAAGGAAAAACTCCATACGTACTTACCAATCCCCGTGTCGGTTTTAATCCGACTGTTCCGCAATACGCAGCAGGGATTCGAATTGATCCACCTGTATCCGTACCTAACGAAAAGTAACCAATTCCACTTGCAACAGCTGCTGCCGAACCGCTGGATGAGCCGCCGGATGTCTTGGTAATATCCCATGGATTATTTGTCTTACCAAAATCAGGGTGGACGACTCCATAAGCAAACTCCAACATATTAGTCTTTCCTACTAATATTGCATGGGTTTGAGAAAGCTTATTTAATACGGTTGCTGAATATTCAGGCTTATTATCCTTCAATATTCTGGAACCGCAAGTCGTTAGTTCATTCATCTCAAAAAACAAGTCCTTAGACGTATATGGAATACCCGCTAAGATATTCAAAGCTTCATTATTTAAGAATTGTCTTTCCACAATGTGAGCTTGTTTAATCGCAGCTTGTTCCCTAACCTCAATAAAAGCATTAAGCATAGGTTCCAAATGTTTCTGTCGTTCAAACAATAGTTTGGTTACATGAACAGGCGACACTTCTTTTTGCCTATACAGTTTAGCTATTTCCACTAATGAAATATCTAACAGCTTATTCATTCCTTCACGCCCCAACAGCCAGTAATGGGTCTTTATCGTTAATGGCAAGCGAACTTACTAAGAACAGTACGACGCCGTCTGTATGCGATTTTATTTCTTTAACAGTTTCTCCGAATCCGTTCGTTATTTTTCCTAACAGCTGTTCTTTGACCACCGTTTCGCCAATTTGAACAGCCGGATACCATAGACCTTGAAAATCAGATCTGTACCAATCGAATACAGAAATATAAGTAGACTCGCTCTTTTTAACTTTTCCTTCTAATGAACCTATTGATACTAAGATATTTTTCACACCCTCTTGCAGAAGAACCGAATTTTCTTCACTTAAAATTCCTTGTTGTCCTGCTTCAGCAATAATTGCTGGAATACCTTGTTCAGACGCACAGCCATACGTAGATCCTGGCACTTGATCACTGCTGCCTATTACGTAATCAATATCAAAAAGAGATGCCATTTCCTTTGATTTCTCTAGAACCCATTCATTTGCTGAAACGTGATAGATAGTGAATGGTACCAACGCTTCAATCATATCGCCTCCATGGAGGTCAATAATATAGTCCACTTCCTTAAATACTGATTCGTTTAGCCAAAACGCTAGACGTTCCGAGTCTGTACCGTCTTTTTTACCTGGGAACATGCGATTTAAGTTCTTTTGATCTCTGGGGTGAACGTAGATACTGCGAGCATAAAACGAAGCGGGATTTGCAATGGGAAGAACAATTAATTTTCCTTTAACTTGTGAGGGTAGTAAATCTACACCTACTTTTTGCGCTGCATCAATTGATGTATATTCACAACCATGTATGCCCCCTAAAACCAATACTTTGGGACCTTCTTCAAATCCATTTATTAAAAAAGTAGGCAAGTTTTCCTCGATTGTTGGTAATTCTAAATAAGCTTTTACTTTATCCCCTTGAGAAACCGATAAATTCCCTATTTCCCATATATTATTCATTTGTCCCATCTCCTCATTAGACTTATGTCTTTAAAAGTAGGGTGCGGTTTTAAGTAATATCCGCACCCATCAATGTTATTCTTCTTTCGTAATTTTATTAAACGGTACATACCATGTGTTCATCGGGTTAAGCTCGTATCCTTTTACCCATTCTCTACCAGCTGCTTGCAAGTTTGGTTGCGCAACAAATATATATGGTACTTCTTCCGCCATAATATCTTGGATTTCTTCATAATTAGATATTCTAAGTTCTTCATCTGTGTTCGATCTTGCTTCTTCTAGTAATGTATCTACTTTACTGTTTTCATAAAATGCTAGGTTGAAACCTGGACCTTTACTTGAAGAATGTCCGAAATACCATAAGTTATAGTCTGGATCCGGATAATCTGGCGTCCAAGATACCAATGCAAAATTATGTTTACCACTTGTTACCAAATCTAAGAATGTAGGCCATGCATATGTTTTAATATCTAGTTTAACGCCTACTTTTTCAAGATCTGATTGTAAGAGCAGAGCTGTATTGCTACGCACTTCATTATTTTCTGAAATTGCTATTTCTAATGTCAGACCTTCAGCATGACCAGCTTCTGCTAGCAATGATTTAGCTTTTTCTAAATTATAGTCATATAGTTTAGCATCGGGATTATAGCCAATCATCCCAGCTGGAACTGCACCACCGATACGTTCTGCAGAACCTAAATAAACACTTTCAAGCAATGCATCATAGTTAATGCTGTGCGCAATAGCTTGACGGACTTTCACGTCAGATAATGCTCCACTTTCAATATTCATTGGCATATAATCGATTTGATATCCAGTGGATTCTGTGATGGTTATACCGTCCGTTCCTTCCATGTTTCCAAGCACTTCCGGAGATATCATTGTGTTATCAAGTAAATCTAATTCACCTTTTTCCAACATTAGACGGGCAGTAGAAGGTTCATTCACAAATTGGATATTAACAGTTTTCATAGTAGCTTCTTCACCCCAATAATCTGGGTTTGCTTTCATTACTAGCGATTCTCCACGATCCCAACTGTCTAAAACGTAGACACCTGAACCCATATCTGTTTCAGCAAGGTAGCTCTGACCTAAGTCATCACCATGATTTTCTTCTAACTTAGGATTTATAATGTTTGCAAAAACTGTTCCTAATGTACTAACAAATGGAGCAAACGGTTTTTTCAATGTAATCTTAATTGTGTGGTCATCAATTACATCAAAGCTGTTTTCATCAATTATTTTTTGAAAGATACCTGCTGCAGATTTCTCAACTTTGATTGCACGAGTAAACGAATACTTTACAGCTTCTGCAGTAACAGGAGTCCCATCATGGAATTTAGCATCTTCAACCAAATGAAATGTGTATTCCAATCCATCATCCGAAATATCCCAATCTTTTGCCAGCATTGGTTTTGGCTCCGTTGATGATCCTTCATACGTTACCAAGCGATCGTACAACATGTATGTTACCCGGAATGAAGTATTTGCAGCAGACCCATGTGGATCGAGAGTAGGTATATCTTGGTTCGTAGCAAAGTTAAATACATCTGCATTATAGTTTTCATTTGACTTAGGTTCTGTTGAAGCAGGAACATCTACACTTTCAGATTCTTCATTGTAGTTCTGACAACCAACCATTAGGAATGCTGCAACTACAAGAAGAGAAATCTTTTTTTGCCATTGTTCTTTTAACCTCATTTTACTTCCCCCTAATTTTTATTAAAACTAATTAAATCTAAATAAAATGTACAGTTACCTACGATCCTCCTCTCAGTACATGGACAAAAAATCATCGTTGTTTAGGGTCTAATACATCATTCAAACCATCTCCTACTAGATTAAAACCTAAAACAGTAAGAAGGATTGCTAACCCAGGGAATGTAGCTGCCCACCAGGCATCACGCAAAATTTCACGGCTATTTGATAACATCGCTCCCCATTCAGGTGAGGGGGGCTGTGCACCAAGGCCGATAAAACTCAAACCTGCCGCTGCTAAAATGACGAATCCTAAATCCAAAGAAGCTTGAATTGTAGCCGGTCCAATTGAATTCGGTATAATTTCTTTGAATAGAATTCGAAATGGATTCGCTCCTAAAGCCCGCGAGGCCTCTATAAATTCGGCATTTTTTATAGATAATACAGAGGAACGGACAATCCTTGTGTACCACGGCCACCAAGTAGCGGCTAGGGCTAACATTACATTTTCAATAGATGGTCCTAGAGCTGCTGCAATAGACATTGCTAAAATAATTCCAGGGAACGAGAGGAACACATCTGTTATCCGCATAATAATTTGGTCGACTCCGCCACCGAAATAACCTGCAATTGCGCCTAGAATTGTACCTATTGGAAATGCAATTAAAACAACCAATAACCCAATGCGTAAGGAAATTCTTGTTCCGTAAACAATTCGACTGAAAATATCTCTTCCGACTTCGTCAGTTCCAAAATAATGTGAAGTACTAGGTGCTTCCAATTTGCTTTGTAAATTGACTTCAGTCGGACTGTGGGTTGCTATTAACGGAGCAAATAATGCACAAACTATGATAATTAAAACAATCACAAGACCAATTAATGTTAATGGACTGCTTGTTATTCTACGGACCAACTGAACCACATCCCTTAATTATGTTTTAAGCGGGGATCAATAAAGAAATACAACGTATCAACAATTAAATTGACAAGTATAAACATAACTGCAATGAGTAGAGTAACCCCCATTACTGCTGGGAAATCCAAATAGGTAATGGCATTTACTGCGTATTTGCCTAAACCTGGCCAAGAAAAAACAGATTCTACAAGAACACTTCCCCCAAGAGCATGGCCAAATGCCATTCCTAGTAATGTAATAACGGGCATTACACCGTTTCTTAATGCATGCCCATATAAAACTCTGTTTTCTGAGGCACCCTTAGCGTGCGCTGTGCGAACATAATCACTTTGTAACACTTCAAGCATGCTAGAACGCGTCATTCTTGTAATCATCCCAATCGTTACCGCCGCGAGTGTGATTCCAGGCAAAATTAAATGCATGGATGCTGATAGTAAAACTGTCCAATTACCAGTCAATAATGCATCAATCGTATACATCCCAGTAATATGGTGGGGCGGCGACATCCCGCTATCCAATCTACCTGATCCAGGTAAGATGCCAAGCTTTAGGTAGAAAAGTAACAAGAACAACAATCCCAGCCAAAAAGCAGGCATTGCTACTCCTAAGAGAGAAAAGAGCCTGGTAAAATGATCCGCCATACGATCTTTTTTACTCGCACTTATAATTCCAAATGGTATTCCGATTAGTAAAGTAATCATCATTGCAAAAAGTGTCAATTCAAAGGTTGCAGGTGAATAGCGTATTAAATCACTTGATACCGGCCCTTGAGAGTAAGTGCTTTCCCCCAAGTCTCCGTGTGTTATTCCGACCATGTACCTACCATACTGAATATAGAGTGGATCATTTAAGCCCATTTTCTCACGAAGTGATTCTAGACCTTCTGGCGTGGCTTTTGGTCCTAAGATAAGTCGGGCAGGATCGCCAGGAATGGTGTTGGAAATAGCAAAAGTCAACATACTAATTCCAATCAAAATCGGGATCATTAATAATAATCGTTTAGCCACAAATTTTAAGACATCCATTAATTTTCACCCTTTTCCCTCTTGCAAACCATTTCTTTTATTTGCTATACATAAATACAGGCGGCGAAATGGTCTGTTAATTTTTCCTCTAAAACTGGCTCAATTTCTGAGCATTCTTTGGTTGCTATTGGACACCTGGTGTGAAATGAACAACCTGTTGGCGGATTGGAGGGACTAGGCAAGTCGCCTTGCAAAATAATCCTCTCTCTTTTCAGCATAGGATCAGCGATCGGAACTGCAGATAGGAGTGTTTGTGTATAAGGATGCATTGGATTGTTGTATAACTTCTCGACATTAGCAATCTCAACTATTTTGCCTAAATACATTACAGCAACCTTGTCTGAAATATGTTGAACAACGGACAAATCATGTGAAATAAACATATAACTTAAATTCATATCTTGTTGTAAATCAAGCATTAAATTTAATACTTGAGATTGTACAGAAACATCTAAGGCTGAAACGGGCTCATCGGCTATAATCAGTTTTGGGTTTAACGCTAGTGCTCTAGCAAGTCCAATACGTTGTCGCTGTCCTCCTGAAAATTCATGAGGATAACTATCAAGCTGTTCTGTCCTTAATCCAATCTTGTTGATCAAACTTTCAATTAAATCTCTTCGTTCTTTACGATCCCCAAGGCTGTGTATAATTAACGGGGCTTCTAATATCTGTCGAACTGTATTTCTGGGATTTAATGACGCGTATGGATCTTGAAAAACGATTTGCATTTCTCTACGCAACATCTTCATGTGGTTCGAATTCATACCGATAACTTCTTCTCCGTTAAACTTAATACTTCCTGATGTTGGCTCTGCTAACCGGAGAATAGAACGAGCTAGGCTGGATTTCCCACATCCCGATTCACCAACAATCCCTAACGTTTGTCCTACATCAATCGTAATATCTACGCCATCTACCGCTTTTACTATCGTCTTTTTACCCATAAATCCTTTTTTAGTAATGAAATGCTGTTTCAGGTTTTTGACTTCCAATAGAGCCACTCTTGTTCACCTCCTCATCATAGAGCCAGCAGGCAGTGTAATGATTCTCATTGATTTCAATCATTTCAGGTAGTGTATTTCTACATTGATCCATTGCATGACTGCATCGATCGACAAAACGACAGCCTGTAGGCATTTTTTCTGGTGAAGGTACTGTTCCCGGAATAGATCCCAACTTTTGCTTACGAATTCCCATTTTCGGTATTGAATCGAGTAAACCAAGCGTATATGGATGCTTAGGATTTAGAAACAACTCGATGACTGGGGCTTCTTCCACAATTTTTCCAGCATACATCACAATTACACGGTCACAAACTTCTGCTATAACCCCCATGTCATGAGTAATCATAATAATGCCCATTTGTGTTTCCTTCTTAATTTCATTCATTAACTCAAGAATCTGCGCCTGAACCGTTACATCCAATGCCGTAGTTGGTTCGTCACAAATAAGCAGTTGTGGCTCACACGCCATTGCCATTGCAATCATAATCCGCTGTCTCATCCCCCCTGAAAGTTGGTGAGGATAATCATCAATTAACTCTTCTGAACGAGGAAGTCCTACTTCATTCAATAACTGCAATACTCTTTTTCGCCTTTGTTGTTTTCCCATTTTGGTGTGCAAAATTATCGACTCTTCAATTTGAATTCCAACGGTTTGAAGAGGATTAAGAGAAGTTAATGGATTCTGAAATATCATCGACATCTGATTTCCACGGACTTTTTCCAGTTTCCGTTTTGAAAAACTTGTGATTTCATCTCCCTGTAGAACTACTTTCCCTTCTAATCGAGCCTTATCTGGAAGTAAGCGCATAAGAGACAAGGCTGTCATACTTTTCCCGCATCCAGACTCCCCCACGATTCCGATTGTTTCTCCTTCGTTTACATGAAAAGAAATTTGATCTAGGATTCTTATATATTTGCCTTCTCTTTTTAGCGACAAAGACATATCCTTCACATCTAAAAGCATAATTTCTCCCCCTTTAGTCTGTATCTGTAATTAAAGCAATTTGGGTTAAATCTTTTAATGTTGCATTGTAATGTTCTGAAAAAGCTTCTTCAATTACCGTGCAGTCATTTGTACGCAATGCATCCAATAAAATCCGATGATTCTTAACTACCTTTTCTACACGATAAGGCACTTGATTTGCAACGGTTAAATACATAGCACCAACTTGAGTATCCAGGTGCTTATGAATATTAATTAATCTATTATGCTTTGATGCGGCTACAATTGTACTGTGAAAGAGGATGTCACATTGCGCTTGTCTCTCTAAATCCTGGTCTACCATCGCATGATAAAATTGATCAATGAGTTCTTCCAGTTTAATGAAATCGTCTTCTTTTAAATGCAGGAGAGCTAATTGTGCCGCTTCCCCTTCTAGAAGTGCTCGCAACGTATAAATTTCAAAGGCATCCTGTTTTGATAATGTTGTTACGTAAGTTCCTTTATTCGTTTCATTTTTAATTAGTCCTTCGTTTTGGAGGAGCTTTAGTGCTTCACGAATCGGACCCCTAGAAATGTTTAATTTCTCCGCCATCTGCGCTTGATTAATTCGTTCTCCAGGTTGAAGTTCTCTATTTAAGATCATCTTCCTTATAATTTTCGCTACGTCATCTGATAATGTTCGTTGGTCAAGAATCATGGTACAATCTCCACGCTTGCTTCACCTGTTGTATTAGGCAAAGATTTATTGAGTTCTTCCAAGTCATAGAGATTATTCCAACTCATTTGTTTTGCACCCTCTTCAATTTCTTTAATTGCAACTACTAGAGCTTCAAGCAATGGTGTCTTGACTCCATGACCTTTAGCAATTTCTAAAATTGGTACAAGCTGAGCATCTACTTCAGTTTTTCTTTTTCGAATAGCAAGGTCTCTCCAAATTCCGCTTTTTGTTTTCTTATTTGCCGCCATACGATCAGCCAATTTATCCAACTGGAAATTTAATTCTTCTATATTTCTCGTTTTTCTCGGATAAACTAGTGTTGGCTCCCAATCATCAAATCCCAATGGTGATACATTTTCTTTGTCTGCCGTCTCTAAAATTTCTGAGCATAATTCCATTAGCGTTTCTCTTAAATCAGGATTCCTCACAACTTCAGCCATCGTTGCATCGACTAAGGCAGTCCCATATAATAAACCGGCGTATGACATTTTCCCCCATAAATAACCCCAGATGTTATCGGTTACTTGTGCCGGTCCCCAGCATTGGAGTTTCTCTCTTAACACTTCTATACGATTTGAAATTTTTCCATCCAATTCACCGAGATACAGAGAAGCAACTCCACCATACAAAATACGACCAGGCTCTAAATAATCAGCTGAAAAATTTACAAAACAACCAATTGTCCGTTCTGAACCTATGAGGGATGCAATTTGCCGCTCACACAGACCGTTTTGAAAAGAAACAACTTGCGAGTTTACTGATAAGAAGGGCAAAAATGGTTTTAACGCTTGTTCTGTATGTTGGGCCTTGACACAAAGAAATACTGTTTCAATAACTATATTCTTTTTAGTTAATTGTTCTGGTGTATAGGCTGTTCCTATAATAGTAAAAGTTTCCTCAGGTCCTTCAATCGTCAAACCTGCAGTATTAATCATATCTACATGGTCTTGCTCAATATCACAAAAAATAACTTGTTCACCTGATCGAGCTAAGTAAGCTCCAAGGACACCTCCAATCGCACCAGCACCAATAATCGTAATTGTCATGTTATTTCCTCCTAAAAAAGTTGTAGTCCTCCGTCTGCAGAGATTACTTGACCACTCACATAACCTGCCAAGTCAGATGAGAAAAATAATACGGGGTAAGCAATATCTTCTGGTGTACCTAATCTTTTAACCGAAATAGATTCTATTAAATTTGACTGTTGGTCTTTTGACATGGCCATCCACTGTTTTTCAGTAGAGGGATTTGATAAAACGAAACCCGGTGCAACATTATTAACTGTAATTCCATATTGCCCCAGTTCTCGTGCCATTTGCCTTGTAAACCCAATTTGACCTGCTTTAGCACTGGTATAAGCCTGTATTCCAGTTAAACTACTGCTTCTTCCTGCACCGCTCGATATATTAACAATTCTTCCATAATTATTTTCTTTCATATAAGGCGTCACAGCGCGAACCATGTAAAAAGCTGTTTTCAAGTTCACGTTCATTACTTCCTCCCAATCTTCATCAGTTACATTTTCAATCGGTTGGTGGACTTGCCCTACTACCCCTCCGGCAACATTGACTAGAATATCTATTTTCCCGAAATCTTTTATAACTTTCACAATTAACTGTTCAACCTCTTTAGAGTCTGTAAGATTAGCAATATATGTATTAATGCATCCCTTGCAATTAGATGTTACTATCTCCTTTTCCACTTTAATTTTTGAATATGCTAGTTGTTCTTCTAACAAATCCGTAGCTGCTACAGAAGCACCGCGCTTAGCAAATTCTTGGCAAATAGTTCTTCCTATTCCGTGAGCCGCCCCAGTGACAACTACTACTTTATTTTGAAAAGTTAAGTGTAAACTGTTAACACTTTGCATTAAGGTAAACCTTCTTTCCTAATAGTAAGTTAATTGTATCTAATTAATTTTTTAATTGCAACAATTTTCTGAATAATTAAATTAAAATTGCAAGTTATAAAAATTAACTTTTTATAGTACTCTCTCACTTAAATATTTCTGATAAAACCCTTTATACATATATATTTTGTTAGGCATCTTTATATACCAATAGTGATAGCGTATTATAAATTTAAATGGCCTATGACTCTCTACGATGTCAGTACGAAGTCTAAGATGAAATAATGTCTTAATGTTTTATGCCTTTCTAACTTTATCCGCTTTTAGCGTAAAAAACCCAGTAGCGTTTTAGCTACTGGGCTTTAGAATGTATTCTAACATATGCTAAATAAGTCTTCCCATTTACTAGAAGTCAGACACACTAGTGATTTACTGACTCAATTTCTTATTTAACTCTTTTGCTGTTAACAATGCCACTGTATCTTCAGAAATATCACCTGGACGTTTCGCTTGACCAAGTAGATAACCACCAAATTCTATACCCATAAAATCAAAGATAAATTTAAACTGCTGTATCAGAGGGAGTCCTTTTAAATTTGGATTATCTCCACCAACTGCGATGATATACCCCTTTTTCGTTCCAAGTTGTTTTTTAAAGTCAGGATATTTTTCATCCCGCATTGTTTGTGACCAACGATCAATAAAGTTCTTCATTGTTCCTGACATACTGTACCAATAAATAGGCGTTGCAAATATAAAGGTCTCGTGCTTCATCATTCGCTCAACTAACGAGTTATAGTCATCGTCTACACCCGAAAAACCACCTTCATTATGGCGTTGATCGGCAATTGGTTTAACGGTATAATCACGCAAGAAGATTTTTTCGACGTCCAGTCCTTCAATCACATGATCCGTTAGTTGTTCTGTATTTCCATTTTGACGTGTGCTTCCATATATTACGACAACACTCATATTTAACGGTCCCCTTTTTAAAATAATGTAGGCAATTAATAGTATATGTTATTAATCTTATAAAATGTTATCCACATGTGAATAAAGTTAGAATTTTCTAAATCTATCCACAAATTGTGGATTACTTATACTTTTCCGTGTATAACTTTTCGTTTATTCACCTTTTAATCGTTTTTCACTGGAAATACTATATGCATTTTTACGGAATGACAAGATTTTATCATCTGAACATTCAATGCCTGTGGGTAATATCATTGGATCATAGACAATGTAATTTAGATTAGCAGATGCTATAGATTTCACACGTAATACCCCTGCTCGAATTCGACGTCGCTCTTTCGACCATTCTTTTGTAGGGTCATCTGTTGGATCTCCTTGTTCCCCTATCACAATATGTAATTGAAATCGAACTTCCTTCGACTTTAAACGCTCACTCATTTCCTTTTTTAAATAGTCATGTGGCAAGGTTGCTAATTCTTTTGCGGACCATGTTTCAACACCAGCCTCTGGTTCCCATTCGAACTTGATAGGTGTCCGCAGACCATTTTCATTAACCAAATAAAAGGCATGCATTGCATAATAACGAGCTGTTGCATAACTTTTCGTATGTTTGAGTTTCCTTATCATTTGAATTGCAGCTCTACTTTCGGGATATTTGACGAAAATCTTTATTATATTTTTAAGATTAGGTTTTCCTTCTTTGAATGATTTGATTGTATTTAAAATTTCCATGAAAACTTGTGGTGATTTAGTCACAAATACTGGTAAAGTTACCCCAACTAAATTTGCTATACCGCCATTAGACAATTGAAACTGTACAGACATTCCTTTTACAATAGCAAGGATATCTGCTGAAATCGGATTAGGTAGGAAATTGGAGAACCTAACGATTGCCTCCACTTCTTTGTTACCTAAGTGCTCAGCTATTGTATACTCCATCGCTTCACCTGAAGGCGTAAAGATAGCTTCGTAAAACTGTCCCTTTGCATGAGCACGACGGTGCCCTGGAAATCTTCCGCCTATTTCTTCAATTCGATTCACCGTCATTTTCGCCAAAAGCTTATCGGGTGTGTTTTCAGTCATATCAAGTCCTCCTAGATTTTAAATACAATACTAAATTTTAAAAATATAGTCCATCTTCTATATAACGTGTACACTTAGGAAAATGATTTCTTTATTTATAAGATACCCAAGAAATAATTTAAATAACTTTAAAAAGGTGGATATTACATGACCAATTCAGAAACAACAAATTTCCCCCCTAAAACGTGTTCAATAGAGCGCCTAATTACAAAGGAATCTGATGTTGAAAAAGTATTACAAGGACAAAAAACCGCCACACGACGAAATGGTCGTTATGCAGATATTGGTGAAATCATGGAATTACAAGGAATATCTTTCATTGTTAACAATGTCTACAATCAATCACTTGGTGACTTGAATGAAGAACATGCTAAACAAGAAGGTTTTCATTCAGTTGAAGACTATAAACAATCAATTTTATCCTACCATCCCGGAATGCCTTGGCTACCTACAATGACTGTATGGGTTCATGAATTCAGTCCAGTAAAAGTATAAACAATGACTAGTTTTTATCTTTTCATTGTCTTCATCCATGTGTTGAGTGCGGTAGTATCAATTGGTCCTCTTTTTGTGTTATTTATTGTCTTGAAAAAAATGCAAGAAGCCGACCCTGCAATGGAAAAAGCCTACATTGCCATCTTCCGTTACGTCGTCCGTCTAATTAAACATGCTGGTCATGTGCTCGTCGGCTCCGGGATCCTACTCGTCTACCTTGGACCATGGCCTTGGACTACACCGTGGATTGTAATGACAATTGGTCTTATGGTTGTCTCAATTTTCTTTCTTGCACGAGGATTTTCTAGTACTCTCAAGAAATTTAATGACCCTACCATGGATCGTTCATTGTTAATTGTAAAACTCCATAAAGCTACTTGGATTTACATTATCTTATTAGTACTTATGCTTGCTTTAATGGTGATAAAGCCAACTTTGTGGTAACACAAAATAGACGTAGGGTGGAATTGATCCTACGTCTATTTTTCATGATGGTCTGTTTTGAATATATTTTAAAGAAAGTCTGTTGAATACACTTAATGCAATTGGTTTAGTTTTTCTTTATTTTGATTTAACTGTTCCTGAAGTGTACTAACAGGTTCCGAGTTCCCGTGGTTCTTTAAAGCATTTGCAAAAGCACGATCTGCATGCTCAATCGAATTTTGTGCCTGTAGAATAGTCTGTTCCGTTGGATGAGATAAAGCTTGGCCAACAGCTAACGTGACATTATCCACAGAATTGTGCAATTGAGTAATAAAATTATCTTCTTTCCAACTCATTTGAGTGTGATCTTCCATTGCAAATTCCTCCTTAGTTTTACCATAGTAAATCCATATGTCCTTACTATGGTAAAACTTCACTCATTCTATTCATTTGAAGGTTCAAATCCACAAAATTACTAAGTGTTGAACTTCTATGAAAACTGGACAAACCATAAATTTAAGATTGATGACAGTGAGAAATGAAACTGAAACAATAGTAGTACAAAATGCATTCTTATCATTTAAGAAAAACCGGGCAAATTGCGCCCGGTCCTTAAAGAAATCACACAGGGTCAACTTTGGTTTCCGGTATGATTTCCGTTACAACGCACTTTCATGTTTCGAAGCTAGCGTAGCAATGTAGAATCAGGCGGACGCTTCCCGCTTCAATCACTCACCTTTTAAAACAGCAGTGATAACATAACCTATATTTAGATAGACGATTCTTTATGTGCAATCCAACGGTTACTATACAAGAATATATTACTGAATAAAATTCACTTTCACTGAGAGGAAATCACGACTTAACATTAATCGATGTTTTTTATGTTTCAAGAAAATACGGGTAAAGTATGCACGGTCCTTTGAAGAAATTACTTATGATTTGAGTGTTAATAGAAAGTGTTTTCAAACTGTATCTACTTCGGTTTTCGGGTAGCTTTGGACAACAATCCTACTGCACTATAACCTCAAGAATAAAAGGGATGAGCGAAGTTTCACTTCGCTCATCCCTTTCTTACAGACAATCTTGCGGCAGGTTTGCGTCCGACGCGACCCTTCAACCAATGCCTATATGCTATTTTTGATTTGGGTTAATCAGAGAATAGACACCGCCTTTAAACAGTGGTGTGGCCGAAGATACTATTTCGGCCTTTTCTTCACTTTTTAGGGTTGAGTAGTTTCTTTCTGCTGCCTGGCATAAGAATGGGTTATAGCCATACTGTAAAAACGCCTATGTAATATAAACCAATGTTTTAGTTTCGATTTACAGCATGGAAACCAAAGAACATTAATCAGAGTTATCACGGATAGATAATCCATATTAAAATGTTAGTCTCCATATTATTTTACACCGTTCATAGCACATCTTTTTTACATACATTCTAATATTTCTAAAAAGTAGGCCACAAGTTTATACCATCGTTAACTCTCTGAATGGACTCCTTTTCATCATAATAAAACTTTTCATCCATTCAGATTAGTTTTTCATCCACTCAGATCGGCTTTCCGTCCACTCATGTCATCTTTTCGTCCACTCAGCATAACTTTCCGTCCATTCAAGACTACTTTTCATCCACTTAGCAGTAAATAACCATTTTATTCCAACAAAAATGTGCATTCTTGCTGAAACAGATGTCCCTATTATAGTTATCAGTTTAGAGAATCTTCTATTTCAGATAATTAAGTTAGAAACCCCTATAAATAGATGATCAAAGGTCAGCCAATAAGAACAACCGGGTAAGTGCGCCAGGTCCTTTAAGAAGGGTAACCATAGATACCCGTTTATTGCCGCTACGATGTGCGCTTTTCGCGGGCATGGTTTCATCAGTCTCCTCGCTCCGTGGAAAGTGTCCGCCTGGAGCGCAAATCAGCGGTATCATACTAGAGTCTACTCCTTAATATACCGGGAATACTGGATTCATTTCTCACTAAATTTATATACTTGCTTTTTTTGTAAAAAAGACGTTGAGAAAAATCTCAACATCCTTCTATCCCCTTATTTAATCCTGCTTTGAAAATCGTTCCTTTTGTTGTTCAAAAACAATTGAAGAAAGATATTTTCTTCCATCAGCTGTATTTAGAACTATGCTATGTTTATCTTCTTGATTTTCCTGTAGTTCATATTCAACATATGCGCCATCTAGAGATTCTGTAACTTTACTAATCTTATATCCTTTGTCCTGATAGAAATCAATTTTCTCTTTCTCCAATGCAAATTCTTTAAACGAACTCATCCTATTTGAACCTCCTCAATCATAACTTTTCGGTCTCGGAAGAACTGTTCTCGTTATTTCCTGAAATATCGTCCTCGTATTCAGAAATGATCCAATCTCTGCCTACAGTCATTCCTAGGAATAACTCATCACTTGGATTCTGTATCTCACTTTGAGGATATTTCTTAAACCACCAATACTTAGCCAATACATAATAACAACCTGCTCCTACAACAAAGCCAACGAGGAATGAATAGTTTGATAACCAATAAGCCGCTAATCCACCTAAAATCCACGAAAGCATACCTGCATAGTTTACACCACCCAGATAATGATATTGACCCTTACTTTCAAAAAGTTCTGGTACATTGACTCTACGTTTTCTTAGAAGATAATAATCAGCATATAAGATTCCTACAATTGCCGATAAGATACCACCAATTGTTAAAAGAAAAGGAATTAATACATTAAACAAATTCCATGGCTGAACGATAGTCCCAATAATACCTGCCATCAAGACACCTACATAAAAGGGAACCTTAGGACCGCCTACATTAGAGAAAATTGTTGCTGCTGGAACTAAGTTGGCCGCAACGTTTGTTGACCATTGTGCGAAGACAATCATAACTAACAATACAGCAAGCACGATTCCACTTGCAGCTTCTTGTAGGGCTACAATTGGATCATAGTTTTTGACAGCGATATAAGAAACTGCACCAATTACGACCATGAACGTCTCAGTAATGGGCAATGCAATCATATTTCCAATAAGAGGACTTTTATTTCGTTTAAACCAATTTCTCTCGTGTTGTGGTGCCTTAACATATCGAGAGATAGTGGGAATGTCAGCTGCTAAAGTTGCCCAAAAGCCCATATTACTAAAAATAACTACCATAAATGCTGTGAAGAAAGCAACACCAGTAACCGGACTCTCAACCCACGACCAGACATTTCTCCCTTGTTCTAATGCGAGATCTGATAGAGATACATATATCCACATTGAAATTAAAATAACAATTGGAGCAGCTAAATCAGCAAAACGTTCTACCGCTTTAATACCTA
The DNA here is from genome assembly GCF_000286315.1 of Paenisporosarcina sp. TG20. GTDB lineage: Bacteria > Bacillota > Bacilli > Bacillales_A > Planococcaceae > Paenisporosarcina. The sequence goes on from NZ_ALJG01000348.1 coordinate 25,460, forward strand.
GTGATGTATTAATAAGTTGTACACTCGCGAATATTACGTAGCATAGAAACCAGTTATCAAATCCAATTAAAGTGAAAAGAATACCATTTAATGCTGCAGATCCGAAATACGTATTTATACCGAACCAAAATGAAGCAGTAACCCCTCTTACAATAGAAGGAATGTGTGTACCTATCGTCCCAAATGGAGCTCGCATATAGACTGGAAAGGATAATCCATGTTCAATCCCTATATCTCCAGTCAATGTAATAAAAAATCCAATCGCTAGTGTACCAATCAATGTTGCAAGTACAACCCACCATAAAGACATATGCTGCACTCCTGATCCACCAATCGCAAATGCAGCTAAAACCACTGCCATACTAATCCACATATTAGAAAATCCAAACGTACCGATTTTTCTGTCCTTGTTAGCAATTGGAAGTAAATCGGGGGACTTCAAATACGTTCTCTTCATTGCTTATTCTCCCTTCATATTTTATTAAATACCTGTCTTGAAAAGTTATATTTCTTATATTTTAATGTGGCTTTTACATGGGTTCTGTTGTGATTATTGTAATGCTTCGATTTTTATACGTTCAGATAGTTGTATATGCTTGCCTCGTTTTAAATATTGACCTCTGCCTTTTTCTCCAACAAATTGCTTGTCTTTAATGACAAACTCTCCCCGACAAAGAACAGAAACTGGTTCACCCGTTACTTTCATGCCTTCAAATGCATTATAATCTACTGCCATATGATGGCTAGTAACTGATATTGTTCGTTCTTTTTCCGGATCGAAAATAACGATGTCTGCATCACTTCCAACAGCAATCGTACCTTTTTGTGGAAATAATCCGAATAACTTCGCTGAGCGAGTGGAGACGATATCCACAAACTCGTTAAGATTAATTCTTCCTTTTTTGACCCCTTCTGAAAATAGGACACTAAATCTGTCTTCTATAAAAGGTCCACCATTTGGAATTTTGGTAAAATCACCTTTTCCTAAGTCCTTTTGTCCATTAAAATCGAAAGAACATTGGTCAGAGCCAAGTGTTTGAAGTTGTCCGCTCTTCAATGCGTTCCATAAGGCTTGTTGATGTTTCTTTTCACGAAGTGGTGGAGACCAAACATATTTCGCTCCTTCAAAATCAGGTTTTTCAAGTTCTGATTGATCCAGTACCAGATATTGAGGACATGTTTCTCCATACACATTAAATCCTTTGTTTCTAGCTTCCGCAATTTTCTCAACCGCTTCGGCACAAGTGACATGAACGACATACAATTGAGAATCAGCTAATCCTGCTAATAAACAAGCTCTTCCCGTTGCTTCTCCTTCAACTTCAGACGGTCTAGTTAATGCATGATAGATTGGTTCAGTATTTCCAGCCGCTAACGCTTCTTTTGTTAAAAAGTCTATGACATCACCATTTTCAGCATGAACCATTACGAGCGCTCCATGCTTCTTGGCCATTACTAGCGTCCGAAACAAAGTTTCATCATCTGCTTGGAGGACATTTTTATAGGCCATAAACACTTTAAAAGATGTAATACCTTCTTCCTCGATGACTTGAGGAATTTCTGCTAAAACACTGTCAGTGATTTCTCCAATCATTAAGTGAAATCCATAATCAATAACAGCCTTATCTTTGGACTTTGTATGCCACGTTTGAATTGCGTTCTTTAGCGGCTCCCCTTTATTCGTTAAACAAAAATCAATAATTGTTGTTGTACCACCAAAAGCAGCTGCAATGGTACCTGACTCGAAATCATCTTTGCTTACAGTTCCCCCAAAAGGCATCTCTAAATGAGTATGCGGGTCAACCCCACCCGGAAATAGATAACAACCTTTTGCATCAATTACTTCCATTCCTGCACAAGGCAAATCTATCCCAATGGCTGTGACCTTTCCATTATCAATAAGAACATCTCCATTAAAAGTATCGGTAGCTGTAATAATCGTTCCATTTTTAATTATTTTTTTCATCAAAAAACTCCTTTTAATTTAGAAAAAAATTTTTTATCATCCTCTTAAACTAGCTAATGCATGTTGACGTTGATTCCACGTCATAGCCATTTTCTCGCGTGGAAGCTCAATCATATTGATAGCTCCTTCTTCAGGACAAACAATGGCACAGAGATTGCACCCAACGCAATCAACTTCTCGAACTTCAAGGTATTTGTTCCCTGTTGAATCTGTTAGCATATCGATACATTGATGCGCTGTATCTTCGCAAGCAATATGGCATTTGTTACAGTTAATGCAAACGTCTGTATTAATCCTTGCTACTGTACGATAATTCAAGTCTAGATTTCCCCAATTGGAATACTTCTCTACTGATTTCCCAATTAGATCGGTAACCGATAGGATTCCTTTGCCGTCTAGATAGTTATTGAGTCCATCAATCATGTCTTCGACAATACTAAATCCGTGATGCATAGCAGCCGTACAAATTTGAACATTAGTAGCACCCATCAACAGGTATTCAGCTGCATCCTGCCAGTTTGAAATACCACCGATTCCTGATATTGGAATATTAATATTTGCGTTTCTTGCACATTCAGCGACCATATTTAGCGCTATCGGTTTAACAGCTGGCCCACAATAGCCTCCATGAGCCCCTTTTCCTGCAACATGCGGGATTGTATTCCATGTATTCAAATCAACGCCAGCGAGACTATTAATAGTATTAATCATGCTAATCGCATCTGCTCCACCTCTTGTTGCGGCTAATGCAGTCATCGTTATATCCGTAATATTTGGAGTTAGTTTTACAATAACAGGAGTCTGAGCTACTTCTTTTACCCACATTGTTTGTGACTCAACAAGATCGGGTTGCTGACCTGACGCCGCACCCATACCACGTTCTGCCATTCCGTGCGGACAACCGAAATTCAACTCTAGACCATCAACCCCAATAGCTTCCACCCGCTTCACAATCTCATGCCATTTTTCTCTGGTAGGTTCAACCATTAAAGAGGCAATAATCGCATGCTTCGGAAACCGTTTTTTCGTTTCATAAATTTCTTTTAAATTTACTTCAAGAGGTCTATCAGTAATCAATTCAATATTGTTAAAACCAGCTACTTTTTTCCCATTAAAACTAATTGCAGCAAACCTTGAAGAAGTATTAATGATTGGTTCACCTAGGGTTTTCCAAACCGCTCCACCCCATCCTGCTTCAAACGCTCGTTGAACTTGATACCCTGAATTCGTTGGTGGTGCTGAAGCCAACCAAAATGGATTCGGTGACTCAATTCCAGCAAGATTGCTCCTTAAATCAGCCATCAGAACTCCTCCTAAGTTTTTAGTTAATGACTAAGTTGTTGATTCAAGCAGTTTCGATAATGGATTTTTTTAATTGCTGGTGAATAGCGTAAGCAGCTTTTTTTCCGTGTTGTGCAGCTGAAACTACCATTGCTTCTCCTTGCCCTTCACCAAATATAAAATCACCTACGGCATATACTTTTGGATTGGACGTTTGATACGTTTCGAGATTGATTTTTACGACTCCCTTGTGATTCTCCAATCTAAATGCATCCATTAAATTGAGGTATCTAGTTTGACCAATCGCCTTAATAACCGCATCTACTTCTATGATAAATTCTGAACCTTCAACAGGAACAGGTCGACGGCGACCACCTTTATCTGGTTCACCCAATTCCATCTTGATACATTCCAACTGTCTAACTTGCCCTTCGCTGTCGCCTATCAAACGTGTCGGAGCTGTTAGCCATCTAAATTCAACATTATCTTGCTTAGCGAATTCATACTCAAACTCATAGGCTGTCATTTCATTCTGGGAACGACGATAGAGAATTTTGACATTCTCTGCTCCTAAGCGTACAGAGCATGTAGCAGCATCAATCGCTGTGTTTCCTGCTCCAATTACAACGACACGTTTACCAATTAAGTCACCTGTAATCTCTTTTGTTTTTGAATCCTCCACAAACTGAATCGCATCATGAACCCCTTTTAGTTGTTCTCCTTCTATTTGAAGCATTGAACCTTTGGACATACCTACAGCCAATATTACAGAATCATAAGTTTGGAGAATTTCACTAACAGAAATATCTTCCCCTACGATACTGTTTGTTTTGATTTGAACACCCAATTTTTCTACTTGGTCAACTTCCCATTGAGCTACTTCTTGTGGTAAACGGAAAGAGACAATTCCATACGTATTCAGTCCGCCTGCTTTTGGTTTAGCTTCATAAATAGTAACTTCATAACCTAAGCGTGCAAGTTCACGAGCAGCTGACAAGCCAGCTGGACCCCCTCCGATTATGCCAACGCTCAATCCATTCTTGTCGCCTGCTTTAAATAATATTTGTTCATTTTTAATAGCCCAATCAGTGGCGTAACGCTGTAAATCCCCAATCATAATTGGCTTAGTAGAATGGTTTAAGACACATGCTCCTTCACAAAGTTCTTCAGTTGGACACACTCGCGCACAACTTGCTCCAACCGGATTAGCGTCCATAATGGTTGTTGCTGATCCTTTTAAATTATCAGAAGCAATTTTCTTTATAAAAGAAGGGATATTGATTCCTGTAGGACATGCTTGAATGCACGGTGCATCGTAACAATAAAGGCATCGATTTGCTTCATCCATTGCATCTGCCGGTGAAAGCCCTGCATTCACTTCATCAAAGTTCCGGTGTAAATTTGCTAATGAAATAAAGGTTCGACTATCATTTCTCATTTTCATACCTCCTATTGTAAGAAATTAGAACAGACCGACATTTTGGTTTCAAGCGTATACAATAAATAGATAGAGCAAACATTCTATCCATCTATTACTAAGCTAGAATGAATTTACTTATTAATGCTCGACATTGCTCCATAAGTTTCTGGTCGACGATCTCTAAAAAATTGCCAAGTGTTCCTTACTTCTCTTATAAGTGCCTTGTCCATTTCTCCAATTACAACTTCCTCTTGATCCCTGCTGCCGATTGAAACCATGCTCCCCCTTGGGTCAACTAAATATGACTGACCATAAAATTCTCCGAGGTTCCAAGGTGCTTCTATACCTACACGGTTAATTGCACCTACATAATAACCATTGGCAACCGCATGAGCTGGCTGTTCTAATTTCCACAAATACTCCGATAGCCCGGCAACAGTAGCCGAAGGATTAAAAACAATTTCAGCTCCATTCAATCCTAGTAGTCTTGCCCCTTCTGGAAAGTGGCGATCATAACATATATAAACGCCAACTTTTGCAAACTGAGTATCAAAGACGGGATAGCCCAAATTTCCTGGCTTAAAGTAATATTTCTCCCAGAATCCATTTCCTTCATTTCCCACACTGACTTGCGGAATATGATGTTTGCGATACTTTCCTAGATAAGATCCATCTGCATCAATTACAGCTGCTGTATTATAGTAAGTAGCAATACCCTCACGTTCATAGACCGGCAAAATAATAACCGTACCAAGTTCTTTAGCTAATGCTTGAAACAGCACAGTCGTAGGTCCATTTGGAACTTCTTCTGCAGCTTCGTACCATTTAGCATTTTGTTCTGTACAAAAATATGGTCCATAAAAAATTTCTTGAAGACAAATTATTTGAGCACCTTTAGCCGCAGCATCTCTTACTAACTTAATATGCTTTTCAATCGCCTTTTCCTTGTGGAGTTGAACAGGTTCATTGCCGTCAACATCATTGGTTGCTTGTATCAAACCGATTTTTACTTTATTAGTCATTTATACAGTCCCCCTTTTTCTTTTTAAAAATTTTAACGTGAATATTTGTTGTTATCTCTTGGAGTTAAAGCTTGAGATATATAACTTTTAGAGTAATTGTATGGCTTCTTTAAATGTTTTTACAAGGAATGTAAAATCATCTTCAGTCATGCTCAAAGGTGGAGCAAGAGTAAGTACGTTGTTAAACCCCTCTACGGTATCACCGTTTTTCCCAATAATAAGCCCCTTTGTTTTGCAGACATAAATAACATCATTCACTCTTCTAACTTCTAATGGTTTTTTCGAAATTTTATCCTCTACTAACTCCACTCCAATTAGTAATCCCATGCCCCGGATATCCCCTACATGTGGATGATTCTTTAATTCAGCTAATTCATTTAATAGACGTGAACCTAGTTCCCTTGATTTTTCAATTAGATCTTCACGTTCTATAATTTCCAGATTTTTAAGGGCTACCGCACATGCAGCTGGATTACCTCCAAATGTATTCACATGGCGGAAGTGATCATAGTCTTCTGTCCCTGTAAACGCTTCGTAGATTTCACGCTTTACAGCCGTTGCAGATAATGGAAGATACGAGCTAGTTAACCCTTTTGCCATGGTAATAATATCGGGTTTTACATCGTAATTCATAAAACCGAAAGCTTTCCCTGTACGCCCAAATCCACAAATGACTTCATCGCATATCAATAGGGCTCCATTTTCTTCACATATACTTTTCACTTGTTTCATATAATCTTCATCTGGAATTAGAACGCCACCACCTGTAATGATTGGTTCCATAATAACTGCTGCGATGGTGTTCGGAAGTTCCCACTTCATTACTCGATCAATTTCTTCTGCACATGCTTTGCTAAATGATTTTGCCGTGTGATACTCAGGGAAACGATAGCTGTCAGGAGGAGTCACATGTAAGAAACCTTGTCCTAATGGTTCGTATTTGTATTTCCTTTGGGACTGACCTGTTGCTGATAGTGCTGCCATCGAATTTCCGTGATAAGAACGATAGCGAGAGATGATCTTATACCGTCCATGATGACCTTTTTGTTGATGATACTGTCTTGCAATTTTAAATGCGGCTTCATTGGCTTCAGAGCCACTGTTTGAAAAGAAAATAACGTATTCATCGCCTAACCATTTATTTAGCTTTTCCCCTAACCTAATTGCTGGTAGATGACTTTGCGTTAAAGGATAATAAGGCAATTCTTGAAGCTGTTCGTACGCAGCCTCCGCTAATTCTTTTCTTCCATAGCCGACATTCACCGACCATAATCCAGACATTCCATCTAAATACTTATTCCCTTCAGTATCCGTGATCCATGCTCCCTGGCCAGATTTCACAACCATTGTTGAAGGATTGTATTTCTTCATCGAGTGCCAGAGGTATTTTTCATCTTTTTCTTCCAATTGATTCTTTTGATTTGTTTTTATGTCCTCAACTCCTGTCAATGATCTTTAATACCTTTTCTAAATAAAATGAGATGTAATAAAATATCCTAGTTTCGATTTAGTTACAATTTCTTATGCCTCGTCCAATTTTTTTCAGGAAGGATTCTTAAGACTACATGTCTCTATTAACAAAACTCATCAGTATTCCCGCCAAGTCTATTACTATAGTATTCACATAAAAATGATATTATGAATTCCTATTTCTTTGCATTAGACGTAAGATTTGGACCTTTTAATTAAAGATAAACAAGGTTATTCATATTCAATAAATTCATTTTTAAATTATTAATGATTACAATGGAATTCTTAGGGTAATAAATAAACTATATGGCCAAATTAGCGGAGGTGCTTCAACATGGAAGATCAAACAAGATCAATCGTAGAACAATCATTAAATGCATTATTGGAAAACGAAACATTTTTATCTGATTTACAAGGGGAAATGCGGAACAAGGCGTTTACATCTCTTAATGCTATTCTCTCTACACCAAATCAAATACATAAATCATTTTTACGTGTTCCCTTAGAAGGCGGCGAAGTGGTTCGCATACCATCTTATCGGGTTCATCACAACGATGCTTTAGGTCCTTACAAAGGTGGAATTCGTTTTCATGAATCAGTTAATGAAGAGGAAGTTGTAAATTTAGCATTTTTAATGACTTTAAAAAATGCCCTTCATAACGTTCCTTTCGGGGGAGGAAAAGGTGGCATTGTAATTAATCCTAAAGTTTACTCGGAAAAAGAATTAAATCGGATTTGCATAAAGTATGTACGCTATTTTAATGACATAATAGGACCAGAAAAAGACATACCAGCACCAGATGTTGGGTCAGGCGAACGTGAAATGGATTGGATGATGGCTGAGTATAAAAAAATAAATCCTGGTAAACCGTATCATGGAAGTTTTACAGGGAAAAGTGTTGTCAATGGCGGTTCTTTAGGTCGCCGTGAAGCAACTGGGAAAGGTGTTTACTTTACATTCCGTTACTTGCTAAATGACTACGTCAAAAGAAACGCGATAAATTTGTCAAGTTCTACAAATCCTTTTGCCCAAACTGCTCTCGGATATTTAGATCGTCCTTTAACTTCTGCTGTTCAAGGTTTTGGGAATGTTGGTTCAGTTACTGCGTTAGAAGCATTTCGTTGTCCGCATATACAGAACAAAGTCGTTGCTGTTAGTGATCGCAATGTAACGTTATATAACCCGGATGGATTAGACATCCCGGCGCTTGTTGATTTCACAGCGAAAAATCGCGGCGACTTACCAACCACTGCAGAACAATTAAATGCTGTAAATGTGACTGCTGAAATTCAATCTCGTGAAACAATTTTAACTATGGATGTCGACGTGTTATTCCTAGCTGCACTTGAAAATCAATTAAATGATGCCAATAAATCTCTGGTAAAAGCACGGATGATCGTAGAAGGCGCAAACGCTCCAACTACTCAAGAAGCTGATGAATATCTCAGTAAAAATGGCGTCATCATTATTCCAGACATTTTAGCGAATGCTGGTGGTGTTATTGTCTCTTATTTGGAATGGTTACAAGGTCGCGAGACACAATTCCTAACTGAAGAGCAAGTGTACAATCAATTACTTGGGCAAATGGGAGCTACATTAGATATGATTCTGCCACAGTATTTTGGAGATCCATTCCCGCTTCGTCAAAATTGTTATATTCACTCGGTTACTCGTCTATCAACCGTTTTATATCGACAAGGAAAGTTATATTAAGGAGATAGACAAAAGTAAAAACGGAATCAAGCTTTAATTTGTTCCTAAGATAATTAAAACTACATTTTCTTGAAATACATTATCGACTTAGGTTACCGGTATGCTTTATATTGCATAGTTGTTGTATCACTACCACAAGAATAATAATAGAGCCGAGTAAAGTGAAAAAGTCACTACACTCGGCTCTATTTCTTTAGGGCGATGCGGCTTGGTGTCGATCATACGCTAGCCTGCAACGACGAAAAAAACCAGGCAAAGTTCGCTCGACCCTTAATAAGACAGCCTTCTATTTAAATCTAGTGATTTCCGTTGCAACGTACTTTCATGTTTCGAAGCTAGCGTAGCGATTCAACGCACTTTCATGTTTCGAAGCTAGCGCAGCGATGCAGAAACAGAAACAGGCGGACGCTTTCCGTGGGCGGTCCGTGAGCCTCCTCGTCGCAAGCTCCGAGCCCACTGAAAAAGTCTACCAATATAAACAGGATTGAGTCTTCCTTATAATACCCGCTTCAGCGCTTTGTGGATGCCTCCCGCGAGAAGCCAGGCAGAAGATCACTGCCAGTCTTCCCGCTTCGGCTACCACTTGAAAGGCGCCTACGCTGGTTCTGCCTAACCATGTGGATGCATCTAATACAGTACAGTTTTTATAATTACACACTGTATCGTCTCGGGCTTCTAGGTCGTTTGTAAATTATAAAGACAATTATAGGTGTCTTTTCAAATGTTTTTAAGCAATTCCAACAAATAATGAAGAAAATGCATTATCTTGCCAGTCAATTGATAATATTCGGTGCTTTTATACTGGAAATTTTATTGAGCAGATGCTCAGTTGGAAAATTTGGCATCCAAGTTGGAAAAATGGACAGCCAAGTTGGAATTTTGGGACTCCAAGTTGGAAAAATCACGTTCCAAGTTGGAATAGAGAAAATATGGAATATAAATCGAAGAAGACTTCTACTATATAAATAAAGAGAAGCCTTTCCCCAAATAAAAATTGAGAACAATCTCGCTTTATTTGATTGTAGGAACTTTTTCAGTGGCCTCGCAAGCGCCTGCGGGGTCTCACCTGGCCTCGCTTTTCCCACTGGAGTCGCCGCCTTTCACTACAATCTTCTCCTTTTAAAAATCAACAATTATAACAATATAGTTTTAAAAATAAATATAAAAAATCGTTCTATCTTAACCAAATCAACGAGAGTCACATCAAAGAAATACCATTTTAAAATGTTAGTCTCCATATACTAATTCGAAAAAGGGCCGTCCCAAAA
>NZ_ALJG01000349.1 GCF_000286315.1 Paenisporosarcina sp. TG20
TGTAACGGAAATCATACTGGAAACCAAAGTGGATACTGTGTGCTTTCTTATCTTAAAGGAACGGTCGGACTTTGCCCGTTTTTTTCTTAAAGGTGCTTCTATTTAGCTTTTGGTCTTCTAAATGTAAATTTGTTTAAGAGCCGTTATAAATTACTGTGTAGATTGGGCTTGAGTTGCAAAGAAAAATACATAATCACTGTCATCCCCCTGCTCCTCCTAATAGTTACCGAATAGTAACTGATAGCATATTATAGCTATTACTGTGAAGTAGTAAGAAATAGGGGGATTTTTAATGCTCAATAAATATTTAGACTTATTGGCTTATTTTGGTATCGGTGGTGCACATCCTGGTGGTTTTGCTTTAACTAAATCCATATTGCAAGATCAAGGCCTTCAACCCTATGAATCTGTATTAGATATAGGTTGTGGAACTGGACAGACTGCTGCTTACCTAGCACAAAAATTTGGGTGTAAAGTTACTGCTTTGGATAATCATCCAATTATGATTGCAAAAGCACAAGAGAGGATAAAAGATAGTTCATTTCCCATTAAAGTTATTAAAGGAGATGTAAAAAATCTGGTATTTGAGGATAATTCCTTTGATGTAATAATTTCAGAGTCTGTCATTACCTTTACAAATATCACCAAGACGCTAGATGAACTAACTAGAGTATTAAAAACTAACGGAAGAATGATAATGATTGAAATGACTGCTGAAAAAGACCTGTCAGAAGAATTAAGAAGTAAAGTAAGTAGCCTTTATGGAATCCGTGAAGTCTTAAATGAAGAAGAGTGGATACTAAAACTAAAGCAAGCTGGGTTTACAAAAATAGATATTATTGATACCCCTCCTGAACTTAAACAATCCGAAGTTAACGATATAAATCAATCAGAGAACTTAAGTCTAGAATTATATGATTTATTGGATATGCACAACAACTTTGTCCATCAATATCAAAGTGTTATAGGTTTCAGAGCGTTTAACTGTCATATTTCTAAGTAATTAATATAACTGTTCTCCTATTTAAAATAGAAGCTTATTTTTCTTATTAATGATCAATATGTATAGTCTAGACGATTGTCTATTACAAAACATTATTTGTGTCATAAGTTAATAGAACATACTTGTATGTAATTCTGTTCGAGAGGAGGATAAAAATGGCACATTCAGATTATTATAGTCTATGTTGTCGATATCATGGAAGACATGTGAAAATAACCACTGTTGATGGCAAGGTCCATTCAGGAACAATTAGTAGAGTCAATAGAGAAAAGGTCTGGATTAGACCTGTAGGCAATCTAGGAGGATATGGATATGGTGGATATGGTGGATATGGTGGATATGGTGGATATGGTAGATATGGCTACGGCAACGGAAGATTTGGACTTGGCATTGCACTTGGTGCGATTGCCGGACTTGCCTTAGCACCAGCATTTTTCTGGTAAAAACTTTGTAACTCAATTTTTGATCTTATAAATAAAGGTAGAAACTGGTCAATAAAGTTTTCGGTTTCTACCTCTATTTGTTTTAATAAGACTTAAATAGGAGTTTTTTTATTATGTGTATTTTACAAGTATCCGATACATATAAAACTTGCATATTACATGTATCGGAATTCATCTCAACTGTATTTCGTTAGTAGTTGCATTGTGCAAACGATAAAAACACTAGATAGTTGCATGGTACAAATAATAACGAAAAGAAACCACCGTCCCCTATAGTTATGGGATGGTGGTTCTTTAAGCATTTAATCTAGATCTTTTATATAGACAATTTCATCCTCATCTTGAACATCAACTGCATTTAGAATTTGGACAGTTGTTCGTAAGTAGAGTTTTACATTGCTCTCTTCAGACGACCAGCGATCATCTGGTATTAATTCAAAAGGGACCATACGAGTGTCTTTTGATTTCATTGAACCAACTGTATCTATTAAAAGTTTACCAATACATACATCGGTTACATCAAAGTCACTATCTTCTCGATGCCCTTCTGTTCTTTTTAATACTTCTAATTTTATGGACTCTATCACCTGATTACTTTGACCACCATCAATATAAATGGTGCCAGATAAGGTTTCTCCATGAGCAATTTTGGATTGGTCAACTACTGTATCTACTTTCATTGACCCAATTCCTATAGTCGATAAAAACTTCTCAAACATTTTTTATCCTCCCTGTTATTATATATTAAAACTAATATTTTCACTTTTTATAATTACTCATTTGAAGTCTTTGATTCAAATTGATTATCAAGGTTTGATTCGTGACGATTGTATCGTCTTTTAAATAGCATATACATATGTGTTATCAGCACTTTAACTAAGGCATACCCGGGGATACCTAAAATTACACCGGGTACTCCAAATAACGAACCGGCAGTCAACAATACAAAGATAATTGTAATTGGATGTATATGTAATGATTTGCCCATTATTTGTGGAGAAATAAACTTCCCTTCAATCAATTGGACGACCGTCCATACTATAGCTAATTTAGCTAACATAAAAGGCGAAGTAACAATAGCAATCACCACGGCTGGAGTTATAGCAATGATAGGACCCAGGTATGGTACTACACTTGTTATCATAGCCAATACACCTAGTAGTAACGCATAATCCATGCCGATTATTAAGAAGCCAATGAAAACCATCGTACCAATACACATTGAAACTAATATTTGCCCTAGTATATAAGCACTGATTTGTTTATCTGCTTCTTTCATCACTTGGTGTGTATCTTCTCGCATACGTGGGGGCAATAAATTCAGAATATACTGAGGTAGCTTTTCCCCATCTTTAAGTAAATAGAATAAGATAAATGGAACCGTGACGATAGCCAAGATTAAACCAGTCAATGTAGATATTACTTTTCCGACTCCACTTGCAACGCCACCAACTGCATCTTGCAAAAGCCTCCCAATATCTTCAGGAATTCTTTCCATCATTGATTGAACGTCAAATTCTAAATTTAAATAATAGCTAGAAAAAATAGAAGTACGCAAAAACGTATCAATAGATGTTACAAGTTGCTCGAAATATTCAGGAAATTCCTGGACTAAGTTTGTTAGTTGTGTTTTCAAAAATGGGAACACAAGAACAATTAAAGTTGTAATCAATCCAATCAACACTAGGAAAATTAGGATTATGCCCCAGATTTTAGGTATTTTAAATTGAATTAACTTTTGCAATACCGGTCGCAAAAAATAATATGCAATTGTGGCGAGTATTACGGGTAAGACAACATTCGCTAACAATACTTGCAATGGATAAAAAACAAATGACACAACATCAAATATCCATATAATTAGTCCAATAAGAAATAATAAAAGCAATGTAAAGAGTGTGTTTTTCCCCCCTAGAAACTGAATAAATCTAGTTGCAAAGAAGGAGGTTTTTTCTTGTGGCATAGAGTTACTACCTCACTTTCTAAGTCTCATAATCTTATGATAGTTTATGATTTCCCTATTTTACAGGGAACATGCATGAATCAGCAAACTAACGCAAGCGCATTCCGATAAATTCACTTAAGGCTTGTTTATTTTCTTCAACATTAATTTCAATAACAGACCCTACTCCTGCATACGATGCATAGTCAAAACTACGGTCGATTGGAATTGTCATTTTGTTAATTTTCACTCCTCCGCTAAACGCAAGGGTTAGTACTTTTTTCACTTCATCATTTGTCGAATAATCTGATTGCACATATCCTTGAATTGCACCAGCAAACTTAGGATAGTTAATAATGTTTGTTGGACTAAGCACTTCTTCCTTTAGTGCTTCAATCACTCTTTGCTGTCTAGAAACTCGGCCGAAATCGCCTTCTTCATCAGCACGAAATCTTGCATAACCTAAAAGTTCTTGTCCATCTAATTGTTGAACGCCAGGTTCAAGTACAACTCCAATTTTCTCGGACATTGCTTTTTCGACATCAATTTCAACACCATTTGGTGCAATAATGTCTACTAGTGATTCGAAACTATTGAAATCAACTAAAGCATAATGATGGATTGGAACACCAAACATACTTGAAATGGTATCTTTAACGAGTTGAACACCATCTAAAAAATAAGCTGTATTTAACTTATAAGCTTTATAACCGGGTATCGGTGCATAAATATCACGCATAAAAGAAACTAAATTTACTTCGCTTGTCTCTTTATTCCACGAAACGAGAATCATTGTATCAGTTCGTGATTTTCCGTTTTCACTACTATCCACGCCTAATACTAAGACGTTCTCAATAGATGGATACTTTACATCAAGTGGATCCCCGGTGAACTGTACATCACTTTGTTCTGTTGTAGAAGCTAATTCTTTCCCTGCATTATATTGAACGACTGAGTATACAACAATACCTATGAATAATAGAAGTGAAAGTAGCATGAATAAACGTCCATAGCGGAACTTTCTCTTCTTTCTCATGGATCGACGATTTGGCACCTCTTCTTCCAAAAAGTCCCCCCCTTTCCCTACCTATGAATTAAAACGTATTATCTCCAATAAAGTTTCATTTTTATCTTCTCAATCATAGTTGTTGAGCACTTATGATGCAAGTGCTACAATACGATTTGTATACTGTAACGAAAGGAGTTTTTAGAAATGGAGAAAGCTACATTTGCTGGTGGTTGTTTTTGGTGTATGGTGAAACCTTTTGATCAATGGGATGGAATAGAATCAGTTACTTCAGGGTATATGGGTGGACATGTCGATAATCCTACATACGAAGATGTGAAAACTGGGAAATCTGGACATCTAGAAGTGGTACAAATACAATTTGATTCAACCATTTTCACATATGAGCAATTACTCGAGATTTTTTGGCAACAAATTGATCCAACAGATGACGGAGGGCAATTCCAAGATCGTGGAGATTCATATAAATCTGCTATATTCACACATTCTGATGAACAATCGGAAAAAGCATTAATCTCCAAACGATCACTTGCTGAAAGTGGTCGATTCACAAAACCAATTGTCACCCCTATTCGTCCAGCACAAACTTTCTATACTGCAGAAGAGTATCACCAAGATTATTATAAAAAAGAACCGGAAAATTACGCTGAAGATCGCGAATTATCCGGCCGAGATGCATTTATTCAAGAGAATTGGAAAAAATAGTTCTGTCTATCCTTGCGTATGCAAGGTTTTCCTATTTAATAGCAGTGTAGTAATAAACATTCCTACTATTAATACTAGTAAGACATAATAAGTCATTTGATGCGTTCCACTCCAATCATATAAAATTCCAATTGCGAGTGGAACTATCCCCCCCATTATAAATCCGCCGGTCTGAACCATTGCTGTCCACGCGTTCGCTTCTTTTGCATCTGTGGTTTCATCAAGTGGTAATAATAAAGCTAGTGGAAATAAACCACCTAATGTAAGTCCGAGTAGGATAGAAGCAAACCAAATCAGCGTAACATTACCTGTTAATAAAAGAATAATCCCTGTTGCCCCAATAAAGAGCAGTAAATAAATCCAAAAAGAACGATTCGGAAATTTCTCGAGTAATAGTGGAATAGTAATATTGGCGAAAATTTGTGCAGCGGTTAAAACACTAAGAACTGTTCCCGCTTCAATAACACTAAATCCTAATTCACTTGCAGCAGAGGCTAGCCAGGTCATTAATGAGAAGAATAAAGAAGCTTGAAAACCAAAGAATAATAAAACAAGCCAAGCTCTTTTGTTTGACCATGGTGAACGAAATGATAGTTGTTGTAATTCAATATTTAGTCGTTCTTCTTGTTGCGGTTTCATTGCATTAATCCAGATTAAGTAAGCAAGTAAAGCTAAAGAAGACCAGAAAGCTAAAGCAAACTCCCATTGTTCTCCTAACCACACATATAATACTCCTGTTAATCCGGCACTCAATGTAGCACCTGCACCCATTCCTAAAGAATAAATACCTATTGCTGTTGCTGTACGGGTTGGGAATTTTTCTTTTATCATCGAAGATAAAATGGGACCAATAATTGCTATTGCAACTCCAATAACAAAAGCTGTTATTAAAAGTGACACATAATCATGGAACCAAGCACGAACGAGAGTTAATAGGCCAATTACACCTAATAGTAATGAAATCCCACGTTTTTGGCCAAACTTATTTAACCAATGCACAGCGAGTGGAGCAAATACTCCCATACAAATTACTGGAACTGCAGTTAATAAGCTAACTTCACTGTTCGATAACATCAAATCATTCCGAATTGTATCTAATAATGGCCCGATCGAAGTAACAGCTGGTCGTAAATTTAATGCAATTAAAAATATTGCGAGTAATAATGATGTCATTGATTTTTGGGAATTCATAGTTTCAGTCCTTTTTGATAATAGTCCCTTATAAGTAAACCATATCAGACGTCTGACGACAACTGAGATTAACCAATTCATAAATAAAGAACTTCCAATTCACATAACTGGAAGTCCTTTATTATGTATTATTATTTGTTGACGACCTAGTGATTTTGCTCTGTACATTGCTTGGTCTGCATATTTGATAATATCTTCGAGTAATTCATAGTTATTATATTCATATAACCCTGCAGAAAACGTCAAGTGAACTTGTTCCATTCGGTATTTTAGCAAATCATTACAACCAGCCTGAATAGACATTAATTGATGAAACGTTTCTAAAGCACTTTTGTTATGGAATAATAAAATAAATTCTTCCCCTCCCCATCTTCCCATAACATCGGGGCTAGATATTTGTCTCATTAATAGATTAGCAAATGTTTGAAGTGCAATATCCCCAAACGTATGGCCGTATTGATCATTGATGTTTTTAAAATAGTCTATATCTAAAATAGCCAATGTGAATTGTTGTTTATTTAGATCAAATTGATTTTGAGCATTTTTAATTTCCTCTATCATTTTCCGACGATTACACAAAGATGTTAACGGATCTGTATTAGATAAATCTTTTAATTGCTCTACTAAATGTTCTAATTCTTCATTACGTTCTTTCAGCATAAGTTCAATTGCTTTGCGTTCTGTAATATCTACATGTGTACCAATCATACGCATTGCTAATCCATTTTCATTTCTTTCTACAGCTTTGCCTCGATTTAAAATCCAACGATGTGTTCCATCTGCATGTAATAAACGATATTCACATTCAATAAAACTCGAATTATTATAAATATGAGCATTAAAGATTATATCTACCTTATCGATGTCCAACGGGTGAATACGTTTCCTCCATTCAAACAGCTCATTAAGCAATTCATGTTCTTTGTATCCAATCATACTTTTCCAATGTTTTGAGTAAAAGATAATATTTTCTTTCAAATCCCAATCCCAAACGCCATCCTTTGCACTATCTATAGCGGTTGCCCACCGTTGTTCAAGGGAAACATGCATATTTATTTCTTTATCATTTTCAGTTTGATCGATCAGATAAGAATATATTGAAGTTTTACTCGTAAAAGCATGAAACTTTATGTATGTGTAAGATTTAATAAATCGGATATCTCCATTTTTCGCATAGATTCGGTAGAAGGATTCCCAAAATGGACTATTTGAAGCGATTCTTAGTTTCAAGGTATCCTGGAATTTTTTTCGGTCTTCTTCGAAAATAATTGTTAATAAGGGTACACTACCTGATATAACTTCTTCAGGAGTATAACCGTAAATCCTCTTTATATTCGGCGTAATTTGATCAACCATTTGTGTTCCTTCATCGATTAACCAGTGTATAAAAACTACCGGTCCATTCAATGCAATTTCTTGAAAGGATTCCGTAAAATCCCTCTCCGTATTTTCCATAATAAACCACCTCGCTCATGGCAATAGTATAACCGATTTCATAAATTATAACTACTTAAATAGTTTTACCACGTTTAAGTATCATATGCTTCTTTTAGGAATCATGAAGTTTGTGCGAACACCAAATTGCACTTAGAGATATCTACTATGTGCTAGTATTATTTCAACTAAGTCATATTACTATTTAAGGTATAATAGGATCGTTAGAATTGTAACAAATAAAGTATTTGCTAATGATAGAAAAGTAAAATGATTCTTTTAAATAAGAATGTAGTAATGAAAAGGCTGCCTTATTAAAAACAGCTTTCAAAAAACCGATGGATATAGCACGATCTTTCCTCCTTCTACTAATTCCGCGCACCTAAAATTGATGCTAATGGATTCATTTTTAGTTCGTGTTTATTTCCCGTGAGGTAAAATTACTCTAACCTTTCAAATTAATTCGTGATAATTGATGTTTAGTACTCATGCTTACAGCTTCTAATTGATATTATATCTCTAAATAGGATAACTTTCCAATTAAAATTTTGAGCAAGGTGATGCTGATTTATGTTATAATAATAATATTGTGAAAAATAAGGAGGTACACCCATGATTGCTGTGAGTAATGTAAGTCTACGCTTCGGAGATCGTAAGCTTTTCGAAGATGTTAATATAAGATTCAACCCTGGGAACTGTTACGGATTAATTGGAGCAAACGGTGCAGGTAAATCAACTTTCATTAAGATATTATCAGGTGAAATAGAGACTCAAGAAGGTAATGTAATTATGGATCCGGATGAACGTTTAGCTATATTAAAACAGGATCACTTTGAGTACGAAGAATATCAAGTATTGGAAACTGTAATGATGGGTCATAAACGTTTATACGAAGTAATGAATGAAAAAAACGCTATTTATATGAAGGAAGACTTTTCTGATGAAGACGGCATGCGTGCGGCTGAATTAGAAGGAGAATTTGCAGATATGAACGGATGGGAAGCCGAGTCTGAAGCAGCTATCCTCCTTAAAGGTTTAGGAATCGATGAAGCATTGCATACTAAAAAGTTAGTTGACTTAACTGGTACTGAAAAAGTGAAAGTCTTACTAGCCCAAGCGTTATTTGGTAAACCAGATGTTCTTTTACTCGATGAGCCTACCAACCATCTAGACTTAAAAGCAATACAATGGTTAGAAGAGTTTTTGATCAACTTTTCCAACACCGTTATAGTTGTATCCCATGACCGTCACTTTTTAAACAAAGTGTGTACTCATATCGCGGATTTAGATTTCGGAAAAATCCAAGTTTATGTTGGAAACTACGACTTCTGGTATGAATCAAGCCAATTAGCTCTTAAATTATCTCAAGACCAAAATAGTAAAAAAGAAGAGAAAATAAAAGAACTTCAAGCATTTATTGCTCGATTTAGTGCTAACGCTTCGAAATCTAAACAAGCAACTTCTCGGAAGAAAACGTTAGATAAAATTGAACTTGATGATATTCGTCCGTCTTCGCGTAAATATCCATACGTAAACTTTCAAATTGGTCGGGACATCGGTAACGATGTATTATCTGTTCAAGGAATTTCAATGGAACGTGATGGTCAAAAACTATTTAATGACATACATTTCTCGGTAAATCAAGAGGATAAAATCATCTTGATTGGTGATCCAATTGCCAAATCTACATTACTTCGCGTGCTAGCTGAAGAAGTAGAACCACATGAAGGATCGATTCGTTGGGGTGTAACTACGACACGTTCATACTTCCCGATTGATTACACTGAATACTTTACTGGAAATGAATTATCTCTTGTAGATTGGTTACGTCAGTATTCTCCTGACGATGAAAGTGAAACTTTCTTACGTGGTTTCTTAGGTCGTATGTTATTCTCTGGAGAAGAAGTAAAGAAAAAGCCATCAGTATTATCTGGGGGAGAGAAAGTACGTTGTATGTTATCTAGAATGATGCTGTCACATGCCAATGTATTACTTTTAGATGAACCAACAAACCATTTAGATTTAGAGTCAATACAAGCGGTTAATAACGGGTTAATTAATTTTAAAGGTGCAATGATATTTACTTCGCATGACCACCAGTTCATCCACACGATTGCAAACCGTGTAATTGAAATCTTGCCAGATGGCTCGATTTTAGATAAGGAATTAACATTTGATGAATTCTTGGAGTGGAAAGAAGCTCAAGGAATTAAATCTTAACTATAGTAAAAGCGCATAAGATACCAATCTTATGCGCTTTTTATTTTCAAAATGTAACATTTACAAATCTAAGACGTCTATTATTGTAAACAACTTATGGAGGTTGGTTAGGTATGAAATTAGTGAAAATATTCACTACATTAATCCTTTTATTACTCCTTAGTGCCTGTGGTGAAAAAACTATAAGTGAGACTACCAATACTGCTGAGGAACCTAAAGATTTAGTGGAAGAAAAACCTAAAGAAGTACAAGAAGAAAATAGTAAAGAACCAGATGAAGTCGTTGAAGAACCTGACCAATCTGAAGAAGGGTCAAACCAAGAAGAAGTTGAACTCTCAAGTTTTTTTATGAGCGATGGAACGGTCGCTAGTTATTTGGGAGAAGGAAATGAATATGCAAGTTACAAATCACGAACACAATGGCATAATGAAAATACTGTGTCAATTTATGAAGACAATGGTGGCACAACGCTTTTACGCACATATAGAATTTCCAACAACTCAATAGATTTGATCAAAGAAGAAGGAGAATATTACGAAGAATTTAATCCTACTGATGACGAGCTAAAGAACCTTCCAAAACTATCTACGTTTTTACAATTTCCTATAAAACAAGGTGAAACCTTTGATGATTGGTTGTTTGCCGAAGTTGATCTAACAATCGACACTCCCTATCAACGTTTTGAGCATGTCATTATGTTAGAAAAAACTAATGAAAGTAACACTATCCAACGTAAATATATCGTGAAAGAGTATGGTGAAATAAAGAGAGAGTTCATTATGACTGAAGACGACAATGAATTTACAGTGACGTCAACTCTTGAATCAGTGAATTAAAGAAATTGTGTGGATTTTTAAGATACAGCAATAAACCTTTTCCCTTCTGTTTGGAATTGTACTGCATAATAACCAAAATAGACGAAGAAAGTGAGTTTCACCTTTCATCGTCTATTTTTTCTCTGTTGCTCTCTCCTGATTCCGAAATCAACCTTAATGAAAAGATTTTGCAGGTCGAGTAGAGATCTCTAAAAATATTCACCTAGATTGATTAGCTTTTCTTAATTAAAGGAATTTTTAATTGTAAGCATCAATTATTTTGAAAGTTAATTATTATATTTATAGCTGTGTGGGTTTCCCATTTTTAAGCCACATAATCCCATGATATGTTTGTAGATCATCATCGCAAGCTTCGCAAAACTCTTGCTCTTCTTCAGACCAAAAAGCCCAACAAG
Source organism: Paenisporosarcina sp. TG20 (assembly GCF_000286315.1). Classification (GTDB taxonomy): domain Bacteria; phylum Bacillota; class Bacilli; order Bacillales_A; family Planococcaceae; genus Paenisporosarcina. The sequence goes on from NZ_ALJG01000349.1 coordinate 11,197, forward strand.
TTCCTTTTTGATTTTCTTCATTTGGAAAAGCTTTTCGGAATTTAGTTAAAAGTAACTCTAAATGAGCAAGTGCTTCCATATCACTTGAAAATACATGTTTTTCTATAATGGTTTTTTCCCAACCTGGGAACATCCACCAAGGTTCATATCCTGCTTTCATATAAATGATTTCATTCATAACATTATTCATCCTATCCTTTTCTATTGACACCTTATCTCATTTTAACAAACGAAGGGTATACGTCTAGTCATCTGCCTATTTAATAATCATTCCTTTATAGGATCATCCAGCGTCGAAATTAGATAGAATCACAAACTTCAAATACCTCGACTTTGACAACTCCATCTGTTGTCGTCAATTCATCGATTTTAAGTGCCGTTCTGTTTATTTTCATAATGATTGATAAATCCTCTTAATTAAGATAAGTTAAGTATAAATAATGATGAAACTTTTTCTTGCATTAAACGTATGTAATAGGTAAAGAAAGAACTCTTAAGGAGGTTTACAACATGATTGACATAAAGTACTTTATGATTAGACACTTATTGAGTATTTCAATATTTATTACAAGTTGGATAACATTCCAATCAGGATTAGAATTTCATTTTGCGCTTGCAGGACTTTTAGCTATTGGTACTTACGTCGTCTCCAATCAGCTAATAAAAATGGTGCAATCACGCATAACTGTGTCAAAGTATGTCATGACATTGGCGGAGTATCGTCATATTAAATTACAGTTAAAAGAAGCAAAAACAAAACTTAAACTGTTAAATGGATATTATGTCAAAGTTCGGTCTGTTAGAGCTTTTAAACAGCTTTTTGAAATGAATCGTCTTGCAAAACGTATATTTCAAATTGTTAAAACCGATCCTAAAAAGTTTTATCATGTGGAATCGTTTTTCTATGCACATCTTGAAACTGCTGTCGAGCTAACTTCTAAATACACGTTGCTTGTCACTCAACCAGTTAAAGCAATGGATGTTCAAATTGCATTGCAAGATACTCGCGAAACATTACAGGAACTTAATGATGTCATGGAGCAAGATTTACGCAAAGTATTGTCTTCAGACATTGAACATTTAAAAATGGAATTAGATTTCGCTAAGATTTCACTGAAAAAACCTGCTCCTCCCCTACTGTCGAAAGGAGAAATAAAAAATGACCGAAAAACAATCGGCTTCTAGCCAAACGAAAACAATTGATGACTTGCTGAATTCACCATTTGATATGCAACCACAATTAAATAAAAATTCTAGTGAACAAACACCTGTGAAAATAGGTGATAGACTTTCGAATGAAGACAAACAAAAGGCACAAGAACTTGCTTCTCAAATTCCAGCAGGTAATTACGAAGCAATTCTTACTTATGGCGCCAACGCGCAAACCGAACTTTCTAAGTTTTCCCATCAAATGCTTGACCACGTTCAAAAGAATGACATTGGGCCTGTAGGTGATATTTTAAAAGATTTGATGGACAAGCTTATACAATTAAATCCAGATGAGTTAACAACTAAAAAAAAATCAGGCATTAAACGTTTATTTGGAAAAGTGTCTCGTTCCGTTCAAGAAATTATGACCAAATATCAAAAGCTTAGTACACAAATCGACCGTATTGGTATTCAACTTGAGCATTCTAAAAGAGGCTTAATTGAAGATGTTCAAATGCTAGATAAGTTATATGATCAGAACAAAGCATATTTTCAAGCTTTAAATGTTTACATTGCAGCAGGCGAAATTAAACGAGATGAGATACTCACTGAAACAATACCTGCTCTACGTCAAAAAGCTGAAGCTTCATCTGACCAAATGGCCTATCAAGAAGTCAATGATATGGCACAGTTTTTAGATCGCTTAGAAAAACGGTTATATGATTTACAACTATCTCGACAAATTACGATACAAAGTGCCCCACAAATTCGAATGATTCAACAAACCAATCAAACATTAGCAGAGAAAATACAATCCTCTGTCATGACATCTATCCCATTATGGAAGAATCAAATTGCAATTGCTTTAACATTGAATCGACAAATGAAAGCAGTCGAATCTCAGAAACAAGTGACGAAAACTACGAATGATTTATTGTTGAAAAACTCGGAAATGTTAAAAATAAATAGTATTGAAACAGCCAAAGAAAATGAGCGCGGTATTGTGGAGATTGAAACTTTAAAACAAACTCAAGAGAATTTATTGCAAACAATTGAAGAAACTCTTCGTATTCAAGCAGATGGACGAAACAAGCGAAAAGCAGCCGAAATTGAAATAGGTCAGATGGAAGAACAATTGAAACAACGACTCTTAATTGTGCATCAAGAACAAGAAAACCGTCCTAAGTAATTAGGACGGTTTTTTTGTATTACAAAATAAGAAAGTATATAACTATAGAGTGCTAAGAATCCAGTGTTCTCGGTATTTTAAGGAGTAGGTTCTAGTCCGCTGATTTACACTCCTCATAAAAGAAAATACAACTTAAAAAGAAGTGCGTGCAGAAAGTCACTGTTACTTTAAATAATACCAGGAGCACATGCTTTTGCAGTGACGAGGAGACTGAAGCCATGCCCGCGAAAAGCGTCCACCATAGCGGAAATAAACGAGTTTCTATGGTTACCCTTCTTAAAGGACCTGGCGTACCTTGCACGTCTTGTGGCAACGTCTTCGTGACCAACATCCTGTTGGCCCGAGGAGATTGAAGCCGTGCCCCACGGAAAGCGTCCGTCTGTAACGGAAATCACACTGGAAACCAAAGTAGGTACTACGTATACTCTTAAAGGACCGGGCGTACTATTTTTCCGGTTTTTCTTACAAAATAAGAAATTTTATAACTATAGAGTGCCGAGAACCTCATGGTCGGGGTGTTTTTATTATACGGAGACTAACGTTCTAGACCGACTTTTTTGGTGGCACTCTCGATAAATTGGTTTAGGTTCTCTATGCTGTGAATCCTTAACTTGAAGAACATTGTTTCTTCTAGATAGTCTATTAACAGTATGTCGATAACCTCTTCTTACCCCAGGTAGTGTAAAGAAACTAACCAACTTTAAAAAAGGAAGAAAAAGGCCGAAATAGCATCTTCGGACACTCCTTTGTATAAAATCAGTGTCTTATCTTGCATCAACCCAAATCAGGAACAGTATATGCTCATTGGTTGAAGGGGCGCGTCGGACGCAAACCCGCCGCAAGATTGCCTGTATGGGGACCCCAAGGAAGTGACAACGTCACTTCCCTAGGGTCCCTCGTTCTTCGGGTTATGGTGCAGTAGGTTTGCCTTCCGAAGCGACCCGGAAACCGAAGTGGGTACAAGTTGAACACCATTTTCTACTAACATTAAAATTATTAGTAATTGATAAAAAAGACTGGGCGTACTTTGACCGGTTTTCCTTATCAATTAAGCTCCTTATTTAACAATTATATAGAGCATTCGCCGAAGTAACCGTAAAGTTTGTGTAGTAAATTCATCTGCATTTTTAGCTGTAGCTGTTTTTGAACCGAACATCATATGAAATAATTTCAACTGCTCTTCTACAGGTTCCTCAGCACTTAGAAATAAATGTAAGAGGTGAATCCCTTTTTTCTCAACCTCCATGACTGCCTCCGCTGTATCTACAATACCATTTGCAGCATAACCAAAAGCAGAAGGTTCTCCATCAGAAAAAAGTAAAATGAACTTATGCTTCTCAGGTCGTCTATTAAGCCGTTCTGCCATCCATCGAATAGCTAATCCATCTCGATTATCTTCATTCGCATCTAAAGACATAATTGCTTCAGAATTATCTTTAGCCCCTTCATCCACTTGGTGACAAAATAAAAATACGTTTGGTTGTTCCAGTTCTGAAGCTTCATAAGCATCTTCATAGTATGAAACAATGTCGTGCCTAATACCTAAATCACGCAAGACATCATGAAACATGAGCACAGCTTTTTTCGTTTCATCCATTTTATCAATCATCGAAGCAGAACTATCCACCAATAGGCCAAATACAGCATCTAATGGGAGAGAAGGATTGTTCTTTTTATAGAAAGGTTTAGGACGCTGTTCTATTAATAAGGATGTCAGATTTGGCGTTAACCGACCTTTCGATAAATTAGTTCGCAAATTCTCTTGTTTTTGGTCTATGCGTTTTCGAATTTCTTTTGTAAATGCTTTGACTAGAGGTTTTTGATCTGAACGTATGGATAAAATGTTTTCATTCATGAAAGAATCGTCTTTAAGTTCTATTCTTTTTTCTTCTAATGTAACATGTAGATGTTCATCGCCAAACCGTTCTCCTGATTGTTTTGTTTGTCTTCTTTCGGATTTTCCATTTATTTTTCCACTTTGTTTACTCTTCTTATTGGACGTAGAAGTACCTGCACCTTCACTTTCAATTTCATTCGACTCATCCCCCTCTTCCATACGTCCATTGTTTATCTTGCCTTTATTTCCTTTTGTAAGTTCATACTCAAGATGTGGTCCTTGCTGCTTTTCAGTTTCTCGATGCCATGTTCTAAAAACCTCTTCAATTGTATCCGAGGGTGGAAGATTATCAGAACTCTGTTGGTCCAGATGTCTTTTATTTTTATCTTCATAAACTGTTTCTTGTAAGTTTTCATGAATAGCAACGAATGTATGTGTTAAATCTTTTGTCATTACATTTTCAAGAGCATAGAGTATATTTAAACAAATTTTGCAGCTTTCAGCGGTACTAGTTGAATCAAAAACAAATTGCCATTTTGAAAGAATTAGTTTGAAGAAGCTAGGATAGTCCTCTACTGACAGGGCTGTTTGTGAACCTTTGCGAAGTGCTACATACAAAAAACTAAACAAACTATCACTTATAAACCCTTTGCTAAAATTCACCATAAGTTGTTGTTCATGAAAAGTAGTATACACATCTTCTCGTACAACAAAAGCAGACTCAGTCCCTGGTCTTTCTTGGCGAATCAAATTGGATAATCTAAATTCTTCTGCACTCATCGCGAGTTGTAAAGCAAATTCTCTTAGTGGGAGATGATTAACTTCCTTCTTATATCGATTCCATGCTGACAAATTAAAATGACGCCAGAAGCCAGACGTAAGTAAATATAAATCGGACAATTGTCCTTTGTGTTCTATGTCAGGTTCACGATGATTCCAAAAATGACTAATTGAAATGGCGCTTTCTTTTGGTCGGAATTCTGACAGTTTTCGGGTGGTCAATGTTAAATATGGTGCGCGACTTAAAGCTCTGGCTAATTGTTCTAATTGAATCATACGTTTGGCATTTATTGTTTCATTATTAAATTGAATAAATCGATTTATAGAAGACATATTACACACCTCATTTAAGCCATGTATTTGCCAATTCCATAAGCAATTCTTTTTCGCTGTTGTCTTCTAACTTTTCAGCAATTGCATAACGAATGGCACGTCTAGGATCAATAAATTGTCCTAGTTCAGTTGCATCAAGTAAACTCCGAATGGATGCAGCCTCTTCACTTAGTAACCCATTCTGGACTTGTATAAAGGTATCTTCTGCAAGGTTAAGCATTGTTTTTATTAGATCCGGAGATGCATTAGGATATTCCCGTACGAATAAAGCATTAAGTGGTTCACCAGTTAAATAAGGAATAGAAAAAGAAATAAAACGATTTTTTAAGGCTTCATTTAATGGAGATGTTCCAATGTATCCTTCATTTATAGCAGCAATCACTGTAAATTCTTCATGTGCTTGTAAGACTTCTCCTGTATAAGGGTTAGTTAGCATCCGACGGTGGTCAAGTACACTGTGAAGTATTGGTAAAGTTTCTGGTTTAGCCATGTTTATTTCGTCAATGTATAATATGTGACCATTTCTCATCGCTTGAACAACAGGACCTTCCACAAATTCGATGACAGATTGCCCTTTATCTTGGACTAACGTTTTAAAGCCGAGAAGTGCTTCAGCGTCTAAGTCAACGGAACAATTAATACTGTGCATAGGTTGATTGAAAAAAGCGGACATTGACTCTGCTAATTTTGTTTTACCAGAACCTGATGGCCCTTTTAGTAAGATGTTTTTTTGTAAAACAGAACTAAGTAAAATGTCTTCCCATAGATGTGGTATTGGAGATACGTACCCCCCTTGTCCAATTAATGCCGTATGATCTATTGAATGCTTTCTATTTTTACGATTTGTTTGTGCTTGTTCAATCATGGATTGCACATTCAATGCTAATACCTCCAATTAAATTAAAAATAACCGACGGAAAAATCATCGGTTATTCGAAATATTCTTTATAAAATCCACCTATGTGACCCGTGTTATCAATCACGAAAATGAATTCCTCTGTTTCATTTTTCACTTCGTAGGTTTGACCTACGGTTAATACGTTCGAAACTAAAAATTTAGATGCATTGGTATGTGTACAAGTTACTGTATTTATGGTCGGTGAGTCCTTCCAACTTTTATGAATCATGATGTCTTATACCTCATTTCTATAATCTATAACTAGTATAAACAAGCTAGTTCAGTTAATCAATAAATGATAGGTTTAGTTAGTCCTCTTTTTCAATCGCCGTTGGTTAACAAAATAACGAATAATAAACGCAAAAACTATTAGTAAGGATACACTTATTAATACGAGTTGAAGATGCTCTAAGATAAGTGTATATGCATATGGAAATGTACGTCCTAATTGAAAATAGATTAACATCCAAAGAAAACTGGGGAAAATTGAATATTTTACAAATAGTTTTAATGGAAATTGATTTGAACCTACAACATAAGGCATTGCCCATCGAATTCCAGGTAAGAAGAAACTAAAACCAATAGCTGTATTCCCATGTTTTTCTAAATAACTTTTAAAAGCATTTATAGGTTTATTAAGTCTCGTTTTACTTATTCGGTGTATAAGTCTTGGTCCCAATATTCGTCCAATAAAATAAGCAAAAAAAGTCGCACTTATTAATCCAAGGTATCCGGAAATAAAGGAATAAATCGGATTAAATCCTCTGACTTCAGTTAAAACCCCTATAAATGAAGCAGCAACTTCGTTCGGTATGGGTAAACCAAACAATAAAAGCCAGCTGAATAGAAACATACTTAAATAACCAAAACTTTGGACGAGTTCAAATAATATTGTAAGATCCATTTCTATTCAACTTCTTTCTAATACTTTATCCTTCCATTTTGCCAAAAAAAACACAGCTTCGCAAATGCGAAGCTGTTTATTAGTGATTTTTTTCTTAAGACTCTAATAATAGGTCTTCTGGGTTTTCAATTAGTTCTTTTACAGTTTTTAAGAATCCAACTGAATCTTTACCGTCAATTACACGGTGGTCATATGAAAGAGCCACATACATCATAGGACGGATTTGAACTTCATCTCCGATAGCAACAGGACGTTTTTGAATGGTATGCATTCCAAGAATCCCTACTTGTGTTCCATTTAAGATAGGTGTAGACATAAGTGAACCGAATACACCACCATTTGTTATAGTAAATGATCCGCCAGTCATATCAGAAATTTGCAGTTTTTTGTCACGAGCTTTCTTTGCTAATTGTCCAATGTTTGCTTCAATTTCAGCAAAGTTTTTACGATCAGTATCACGAACAATTGGAACCACCAAACCTTCTTCAGTTGAAACGGCAATTCCTATATCATAAAACTGTTTTAAAAGTACTTCATCTCCATCAAGTTCTGCATTTACGTAAGGATATTTCTTCAGCGCGGATGTAACTGCTTTTGTGAAAAACGACATAAATCCTAAACGAACATCATGGTCATCAAAGAATTTATCTTTTTTGCGAGAACGTAAAGCCATTACATTTGTCATATCGATTTCATTGAAAGTAGTTAACATAGCTGTTGATTGTTTAACTTCTAATAAGCGTTTAGCAATTGTTTGACGACGACGAGACATTTTTTCGCGTTTTATACGATCATCTTCAACTGGAACAGCTTTAGGAGTTGAAGCTATCGGAACTGAACCTGTTTGCTTAGGAGCACTTGAATGTGATTCAACGTCCTGAACACGGACACGGCCCAATGGATCTACAGTAGAAACGGCTGTTAAATCAATGCCTTTTTCCCGAGCTAATTTACGAGCTGCAGGACTAGCAATTGTACGATCAGTTGAAGAAGTTTCTTCTTCTTTAGGTTTTGGTGTAACTTGTTGTGATGTTGGTTGTTCCACATTCTTAACAGGTGCATCTGCTTCTGCTGGATCTGCTTGAACAGGACTTTTCGTTACACTACCACTTGCAGATCCTTCTTCGACAACTGCAATTACTTGACCTACTTCAACTGTATCACCTTCAGCAAAAAGTAATTCTTGAATAACCCCTGCTTCTTCAGATATCACTTCTACATTAACTTTATCTGTCTCTAATTCAACGATGAATTCACCTTTTTCAACTGTATCACCAGGTTGTTTTAACCATTGTGCTATTGTTCCTTCTGTAATTGATTCGGCTAATTCAGGTACTTTTATTTCTGCCACTTTATTTTCCTCCTTTAAATCATCGTTCTTTAACGTGAAACGGCTTCTTCTATAATGCGTGATTGTTCAATCTTATGTGTTTCTCCGTCGCCTTCTGCTGTACTTGAACGTTTAACACGTCCAATGTATTTTACACTCTTATCACCTGCTATATCACGCAAATATGGATCTGCAAATGACCAAGAGCCCATGTTTTGTGGTTCTTCTTGAACCCAAATTAATTCTTTTACATTTGGAAAACGTTCAATAATGTTTTGGATTTTTTCAGATGGGAATGGATACAATTGTTCAACTCGTATTATATGAAGATGATCAAACTTAGAACCATCTTTTACTTTATCAGCTAAATCTATTGTCATTTTCCCACTTGCAAGGAGGATACGCTCAACTTTATCCGTATTTTTGCCAAGTTTCGGTTGTTCTAGAACGGTTTCAAATTGACCGTTAGCCAAATCTGCTACTTCTGCTCCAACAAGTGGATGTCGAAGTAAAGATTTTGGTGACATGATTATTAAAGGTCTCATCGATTCTTCTCCAAGCATTTTTGCTTGACGACGTAGAATATGGAAATAATTAGCGGAACTTGAGATGTTTGCAATTGTCCAGTTATTTTCGGCTGACATTTGTAAGAATCTTTCCAAACGAGCACTTGAGTGCTCCGCTCCTTGACCTTCATAAGCATGTGGAAGTAACATAACTAATCCGGATTTTTGACCCCATTTTGCACGGCTAGCTGAAATGAATTGATCAAACATTACTTGTGCCATATTAGCGAAATCCCCGTATTGGGCTTCCCATATAACTAATGCTTTTTCATTTTCTAAATTATAGCCAAATTCAAAACCTAAAACTGCAGATTCTGTTAATGGGCTATTATAAACAACCAATGATGCATTCGCATCTGAAATATGGTGAAGTGGTGTTAATTCCTCGCCCGTTTTTTCATCGTGTAAAACAACATGTCTATGAGCAAATGTTCCACGTTGTACATCTTGTCCAGTAAGTCTAATAGGGTTACCATCTTGCAGTATTGAACCAAATGCTAATGTTTCAGCATGAGCCCAATCAATTTTCCCCTTGCCTTTGAAAGGCTCTTCACGACGTTTTAATATTTTTTCTAGCTTATTAAAAGGTGAAAATTCTGAGGGCCAAGATAATAACTCTGCATTCATTTTCACAAGTGTTTCTTCTTTTACGCCTGTATGAACTTCTGGATAACCATTTAAAACAACATCTGGAATAACAACATCTTGATGCTCATTTCCAGACAATTGTTTAACTCGATCGTACGAATCTTGCATTGTTTTTTGTATATCAGTAGAAATTGCTTTTACTTCGTCTTCTTTACAAACTTTATCTGTCACTAATTGTTTCCCATATATTTCTCGAGCAGTTGGGTGTTTATGAATAGCATGATACATGGTTGGGTTAGTTACCAATGGTTCATCCATTTCATTGTGTCCAAATCGACGATAACCCATTAAGTCTATTAAGATGTCTTTGCCAAATTGCTCACGATACTCAAACGCAAGGCGGGCAACTTCGATCACTGCTTCAACATCATCTGCATTAACATGGATAACGGGAACTTCAAATCCTTTTGCAGTATCTGAAGAATAATGAGTAGAACGAGAATCATAATACTCTGTTGTAAAACCAATCATATTGTTTGCAATGATATGAATGGATCCACCAGTGTGGTATCCACGGACACGACTAAAATTAAACGTTTCCGCTACAATTCCTTGCCCAGGGAATGCGGCATCGCCATGAATTAAAACAGAGTAAGCAGCTTTAGTATTTTGAACTGGTATACCTGTTTTTGTGGTATCTTCTTGTGCTGCACGAGTTAGTCCTGTAACGATTGGGCTAACTACTTCTAAATGGGAAGGGTTATACGCAAGTTTTACTTTTAAACCTGACTTAGCTGTGTGTGTAGCACCTACGTGGTATTTCACATCGCCAAACCAGCCTTTCGTAATCAATAGGGAATCATCTTTTGGTAAAAATGACTCATTTGGAACATGTGCAAAATCTGCAAACATCATGTCATATGGTTTGTTAATCACGTGTGTTAAAACATTTAAACGTCCACGATGAGCCATACCAATTAATATTTCTTTCGTTTTTTGTTTTTCAGATTGACGAACTAGTTCATCAAGCAAGATAACTAGCGTATCTAAGCCTTCAATAGAAAAACGTTTTGCCCCTACAAATGTACGGTGAATAAATTTTTCGAAGCCTTCTATCTCAGATAAACGATTAAGCAAAACTTTTCGTTCCTCCGCTGATAAACTAACTTTCATTGATGAAGACTCAATTTTTTCTTGAATCCAATCATGTTCTTGAGGATTAATAACATGTGCAAACTCATAAGCAATGCTATCTGTATAAAGTGATTTAAGATGTTCAATCGCTTGTAAAGCATTTTGAATATTGTTAGGTACATTTTTCATTAGTAAAGAAGCTGGTATCTCTATAAGATCAGCTTCTGATAAACCGTATGAAGAAGGATCCAATCTAGTAGTATCTTTTGGTCGATCATTTAACGGATAAATATCCGCAGCTAAATGACCATGTGATCGGATTGCCTCTGCTAATTGAACAGCTGCTAAAACTTTCCCGAAATTGTCAGGATCTACATGTTGTGATTCAGGAACATAAACTTCAGTTGCTGACATTGATGGTGCTCCATATTTTTTAAATAGTTCAACTAGATCAGATTCCACAGATTCTGGAGACTGTATAAATAAATCGTACATTTCTAATACATATCCTAAGTTTGGGCCTGATAGGTTAGCCCATGGTGATGCGTTTTTCGACATTTAGAAAACCCTCCAACTTTTGCCAAGCGGCATTCCCTATTTATTTTTTTACAATCCTACACTATTTTATCACGATACTCATCGATATCAAAGGAATCATGCACAATGAATTTGCAGAACTTTTTTTCATTTCAATCTTACTCTTATCTATAGAAAATACAATGCATTTTTATAAAATTAAGCAAATTTATTAAATTTGTCGAATGGACTTAATAATAGTAAAGAAAAATTCTCACTTTGTTAATGGTAAAATTATTGAAAAAGTAGAACCAATCTCCTCTTTACTTGTAATTTGAATTGATCCACCTGCATTTTCAATAAGCATTTTAACTATACTTAAGCCCAACCCACTTCCTCCGAGATTTCGAGAACGAGCCGAATCTACTCGGTAAAAGCGATTAAATATCTTTGAAACATGTTCAGGTGCAATACCTATTCCTTGATCTTTGACGTGAACAACAACCTTCTCAATAGTTCGCTCATAGGAAATTGAAATAAAAGCTTGTTCTTTACTATATAAGATTGCATTTGTTAAAATATTGCGAATGATTTGCTGATAAGAGATTGAAGATATGAGTACTTCAATTTCGTCATCAGGAGGTATGATGTGTTCAATTCTTGCCTTTGGATGCACTTGCATTAGTTCCTCTATTATTTCTTTTGTGTGCTTTATAATATTTGTAGGTGGACGGTCTTCTATTTGTTCGCCACGTGCAAGTTCAAGCATTTCATCAATTAACATTTTCATTTGTTTCACTTCTCGCAAAGATATACCGAGAGACTCTTCTAAAATCTTAGGATCATTTTTCCCCCATCTGTTTAATAATGATAAATGGCCTTCTACCACCTGGATTGGTGTGCGAAGTTCGTGAGACGCGTCAGCCATAAATTGTTGTTGTTGTTCAAAGGAAGACTTTAACTTGGACATCATGCTTTCATATACAAAAACTAACTCTCCAATTTCATCCTTTGCATTATAAGAAATCGCTAATTCTTTATTAAATCCATGGGCTGCGACGTCATCCATGGTCATTTTTAATTCTTGAAGAGGTTTTAGCAAATAAGTAGCTAATAAATAACCAATCCATCCTGACAACAGTAATGCACATATACCGAAAAGCATCATAGCTATTAATATATATGTCTTAATCGATTGAAAAGCTTGTAATGGATGTTCGAGCTGGACATACCCTGTAAATCGTCCAAACTGAACATGCCCAATCGCGGATATAGCTGTTGAGTCAGAGGTATTTAAAATATAACCATTACTTGGTAAGTCAAATTCATCAAAAACCGTAAACGTAGACGTATTATTTATTTTAAGTAACTCAATTCCTTCAGAGTTTAACAAACGAACAGTTTGGTCTTTATCAACGATTGAAGTCAGTAATCCTGTATTCTCTTGAATATCTTGCACTGTTAAATATGAACCTTGGGATTCAAAAAATGTTGTTAAATCCCTCATTGACCGATTTACTTCTAGTTCTTCTTGTTGATACAACCATCCCCCTAGTGCAATATATAGGATGATACTCATTGCGGTAAAACTTAAGAAGATAACTGTTGCTGAACTTATTGCCCATTTTTTCTTTAAGGATTGGGAAGCTATCAATTGTGTCAACCGACTTCTCAGGTTCATTCACGCATCACATACCCAACTCCTCTAACTGTTTCTATATAGTTTTTAGGTAACTTTGATCGCAAATGGTTAATATACACATCTACCACGTTTGTTTCAATGTCTGCTAAATACCCCCATACATTTTCTAAAATTAACTCCCTTGCTAGGACCCGATTCTTTTGTTTAATTAAATAAATTAGTAAATCATATTCAGTTTTGGTTAAATCAATAGTATTTTGATTCACTTCTACAAGATGTGCATCTAGGTATATTCTAATGTCTTTAAATGCTAGTTGTGGTGTTCCTTCTTTGACATTATTTGTGCGTCTTAGCACAGAACGTATTCGAGCTAATAATTCTTCAATAGCGAATGGTTTGACAATATAGTCATCTGCCCCTGCATCTAGTCCTGCGACTCTGTCCATAACTGCATCTCTTGCTGTAATTAAAATAATGGGAACCGGGGAAAAGGATCTAATGCGGCGGCAAACTTCTATTCCATTTAGCTCAGGCAGCATAACATCCAGTAAAACAACATCAAATTCCTGTGACTTTGCCGCCTCTAGACCATCTCGTCCAGACACCAGATGTACCACTTCAAAATTTTCGTGTTGCAACTCTAGTTCTATGAAACGAGCAATATTTTTTTCGTCTTCTACAAGGAGTATACGTTTTGCCATCTTTTCACCTTCTATCCTTCTATGTTGTTCGCAATATCTTTTTGAAATAAAATAACACTAAATTTATACTATCTTCATATAATAAGACAAACAGTAATTTAGTTGAGAAATTTCATCCTTAAGATTCGGAATTGCTAGACCAACCATCGTTCACATGTTGCTGTGCTTGTAGCTTAAGTTCTTGGTATTCTTCAATTTCTATTTCATGTTCTATAATTGAATTAGTAATGAATTCACCTGACTCCGATAATTCTCCTGAAAAAGTTGCAAAAAAAGTAGCGTTACCAATTAAAGATAATTTAATATGGTTTTCATTGATTTCCACAGAACATTTTACGAAACCGCCGGGATTATATACTGTTACTTCACCAAAAGGAACCAGTTTGATTGTTGCGGCTACTAAGGCTGATGCTGTCATAGCCGTACCACAGGCATTTGTAAAACCTACGCCACGTTCAAAAGTACGAACAAAAATACTTGATTCATCAACAGGATGAATAAAACTTACATTGACCCCATCCGGAAAATAATCATTTGCTACATTAAAAGATTTAGAAAGTTGTTCTTGATATTGAATGTTTTCAATATATTGTATAGGAACAATACCAATTAAATGCGGGTTTGGAACTGACACAGCAGTAAAGTGAATATCTACCGAAAATCTGGGTAAAACTTCATTTACTATTTGCTTGTGATTTTGATATATCATTGGCAATGTATCAAGGTCAAATGACACAGGTGATATTTCCACTTTGTACGTATCTATACTTTTAAAGATTGGTTTTACTTGTTCCACAGATAATACAGCTTTCATCGTCTCAATTGTTGCTGTTATTTTCCCTGCTTTTTGTAATACAAATCTTGCAACACATCTTAAGCCATTTCCACACATAGATGCTTCTGATCCATCTGCATTATAGACGCGCATTTTAGCATCAGCTATAGTGGACTGTGAAATAATTAATAATCCATCTGCCCCGTTTTCATTAGAGGGGTTGCACATCTTTTGTGCTGTTACAGGCCAATTGTATGTCATGTTTGGCAATTCTTCGTGTAGATAAAAAGTGTTGCCAGAACCGTGCACTTTATGGAAAATAATTGTCATGATATTCCCTCCCAAAGTTCTATCTTTTCATGATAAATCTTATCCGAGAAGGTTACAACTATTCGTTAAATTTCTACTGAAAAATTTGTAACAAAGTTTACAAAAAATCCATGATTTTTCTCTTTGCTTTTTGAAGAAAAATTAGTATAGTATTAAAGTAATTATTTTCTTAAAAACGATTTATTTATTATAAATCGTGAGGGAAGGCAAATGGTGCGCCACCAGCATATGTCTGGTTCTAGTGGGTTCGATTCCCACCCTGAAATTTTTTGTGTAATACAAAATGAAAAATTTCGAGGGGCTAGATCCAGACTTCTGTCTTAATCTGCCCCGATACGGAGGCGTTTATAATGATAAAAAGACGAGAATTGCACGAGTGTGAACATTTATTCGAGTACTTATCTCACCCATCTGTCTTCCCTTTCGTTCGTCAAAAAGCAAATTCAGCTGAAGAATTCCTATTTATGACGAAACAATTAATGGAAGAAGAAGAACGTGGAGAAGTAATTTCACGGACTATTACCGATGATTATGGTATGCCAATAGGAACAATAAATTTATATGATATCCAAGATCAAGCAGGTTTCCTTGGAACTTGGATTGGTCAGCCATTTCAAGGTAAAGGCTATAATCAAAAAGCAAAAGATTTATTTTTAGAAGAACTGTTTTTTAAATATAATATCAACACAGTCTTTGTGCGAATTAAGAAACACAATGAAAAGTCTATTCGTGCTATAAATAAACTTGCTTATACGGTTAATGCAAAAGAGTCCCACCCTAATTTATTTGAAGAAATCAATGTTGCTGATCATCAATATGAGCTTTATCAAATTCCGAAAGACTTGTTTTACATGGCTACTGCTTCTTCTAGATTTGATAATATGGATGAAGAACAAGCGATGTAATTAGCTGACCTGTTATGCAATTAGAAAGAAATTCTACAAAACAAAGTAAATTAATATTGTAATAAAAATACCGCCCACACAAGTATATGTGTAGGCGGTATTTTTCATTTTGCATAAGAAATAATAAGTCTTACCATTTCATTTGGAGTTTTAGGGTATTCTGAGCTTTCCATCAAAAGACGCATTTTATCTGCATCAGCGTTTAAATCTTTTAAACACATCAAAAATGAATCTGGGGTTACCTCTTCTTCTTCAATTACAGAAGCCCATCCTTGTGTTTGAAAAATACGAGCATTAAGTAATTGATCTCCCCGACTTTTTTGTATTGATAAAGGAATTAATAACATCGGCTTGCGTAAAGCTAAGAATTCAAATATTGAATTCGAACCAGCTCTTGAAACAACCACATCTGCTGCATGAATTAAATGAGGTAATTCCTTTGTAACATAGTCATATTGTTTATATCCTGATACATTATGTAATGACTCTTTGACTTTTCCCTTCCCACATAAATGAATGACGTCATACATGTTAAGAATTTGTGTGAGATTACTACGAATTGCCTCATTAACTACTTCTGAGCCTTGACTTCCGCCCATGATAAGTAAAACTGGTTTAAATCCAACGAAGCCACACATCCTAAGCCCTACATCTTTTTTACCTTGAAATAGTTCTGAACGAATAATAGATCCGGAACAACTAGACTTTTTTGAAGGTAGATGTTGTAAGGTCTCTTTAAAGACAGTAAATATGTGATGAGCAAATGTCATTGCAATCTTATTCGCTAGACCTGGAGTAACATCTGATTCGTGAATTACGACTGGAACATTGGCTAATTTACCAGCCATCGCAACAGGAACTGAGACAAATCCTCCTTTTGAAAAGATAACAACCGGCTTTACTTTTCTAACAATTAATAAAGCCTCTATTAACCCTTTTCCAACTTTAAATGGATCAGTAAAGTTTTTGAAAGAAGCGTATCGTCTTAATTTCCCACTTGAAATACCATGATATTTAATATCCGGAAAGGCATCACGAATTAGTTCTAATTCAATACCATCTTTTGATCCAATATAATGAATTTGGAAGCCTTGCTCTTTTAATGTCGGAATTATTGCTTGGTTAAGTGAAACATGTCCTGCAGTTCCTCCGCCTGTTAATACAATTACTTTTTTATTCATGTTTAAATCTCCTATCTTTAATACCATTCACTTAAATTTACAATACAATTGGTTTGCGATTTGATCCTGTACATAATATACACTATTTGAAACCTTAATATGAACGATATACTTGAAATTCAATTGATTACCATTTTAGTTTTGGATGTGCAGGTAAGAAAAAATCAAATTAATCACGCAACTTTTAGTTAATGCATATATGATACAATAGATATGAATTTGAAGAAAATAGGGTGATTTCACATGTATGAAACAATACATCTCAAAGATAAATGGTTGCTAATGTTTAAAATTGTATCACCTATTTTAATTACACAAGTAGCATTATATTTAATTACATTCTTTGATATTTTAATGTCCAGTAGATACGGAAGTAAAGACTTAGCTGGAGTAGCAATTGGTTCTTCATTATGGATACCAATTTATACAGGACTAGCGGGTATACTTATTGCTGTTACTCCAATTGTTGCTCAATTAATAGGAGCTAAAAGAAAAGATGAAGTCAGACTAGTAGTGCAACAAGGTTTATTTTTATCTTTAGCATTATCTATTGTTATTACAATTGCTATATTCTTTGCGATTGACCCTATTTTACAAATGATGACGTTAGAAAATAGAGTTGAAAACATTGCCAAATCATATTTAATTGCAATGACTATCGGAATTATCCCATTATTTGCTTACACGGTATTACGATCTTACATGGACGCATTAGGTCAAACGCGGGTTACAATGATTATAACATTGCTTTCTGCACCTATAAATGTGTGTTTAAACTATTTGCTTATTTTCGGAAAGCTAGGATTTCCAGAACTAGGTGGAGCTGGTGCTGGTTATGCTTCAGCAATTACATATTGGTTAATATTACTAATCACTGTTTTTATAGCACATAGACATAAACCATTTCAACAATATGAACTATTTAAAAATTGGACACGAGTAAATTTTTCTAGGTGGCGTGATATTAGCTTAATTGGAATCCCTATTGGTTTATCTATCTTTGCTGAAACAAGTATTTTTTCTGCAGTCACTCTAATGATGAGTACTTATAGTACTGCTGTTATTTCCGCTCATCAAATCGCTTTAAATTTCACTTCATTACTTTACATGGTGCCGTTAAGTATTTCATTTGGGGCAACAGTTTTAGTAGGGTATGAAGTTGGAGCAAAACGCTTTAAAGATGCACGAACATACAGTTGGCTAAGTGTCAGTACTGCAGTTTTATTTAGCTTATTTTCTGCATGTATTTTATTCTTTTTCAGAGAACAAATTGCAGGAATTTATACGACAGATGAAACGGTTATTCAGTTAACAATTCAATTCTTTTTATACGCTGCACTTTTCCAATTGTCAGATGCCATCCAAGCTCCAGTTCAAGGTTCTCTACGTGGCTATAAAGATGTTAATGTTACGTTTATTATGGCTATTATATCTTATTGGATCATTGGTTTACCGGTTGGTTACCTTCTATCGAAGTATACTGAATTCGGTCCATTTGGATACTGGATTGGGTTAATAGTTGGCTTGACTGCAGGCGCCATTACATTATCATACCGACTCATTCTTATACAGCGAAAAAAACAAGGCATAGTCCATTAAGGACTGTGTCTTGTTTTAGTTTGAAGCATATCTTACTTTACAGCCAAATCTTCTCTCACATCTAATAATAGTTCTTTGTATATTTCAAGATATTGTTCTGAAGATGAAGACCAACTAAAATCAAGTTTCATAGCGCGCTCAACTATAGTACTCCACTTGCTAGGCTGAGAGCGATAAAGTTTGACTGCTCGCTCAATTGTATACATTAAATCGTGGGCATTATAATTTTCAAAACTAAAACCATTTCCTTCGTCTGTAATTTCATTATAAGAAATTACAGTATCTTTCAGACCGCCTGTCTCACGAACTAGCGGCAGTGTTCCATAGCGAAGTGCAAGCAACTGTCCAATACCACATGGTTCAAATTTGGATGGCATTAGGAAAAGGTCGGACCCTGCATAAATTTTACGAGCCATTGCTTCATCAAAGTAAAGGTTAGCTGACACTTTATCGGGATAATAATCGGCAAAATATCTGAATGAATCTTCATATTGCTGATCCCCTGTGCCTAATAAAATAAACTGGACATTCAAACCAATTATTTCGTGGAATACATGTTGAATTAAATCAATTCCTTTTTGATCAACAAGTCTAGTCACCATCGCAATTATTGGTATATCAACGTTTACAGGTAGCCCCAGAGATTCCTGTAGATTCTTTTTATTTCCAGCCTTCCCTTTATGACTATCGTATTGTAGAAAAATAAGCTCATCATTTTTAGGGTCATAGGACTTATTGTCAATTCCATTTACAATGCCATGAACGCCCTTCTTTCGTAAAAATCCATCAAGGTTTTCCCCATAATATGATGTTTGTATTTCAGAGGCATAAGTGGCACTTACAGTTGTGATACGATCAGCAAAAGCTAGTCCACCTTTGAGATAACTAACATTGCCAAAAAATTCTAAACCGTCTATGCGAAAATATTGCTCACTTAAATCAAGTAATTCAGAAAGGACAGACTTTGGAAACACACCTTGGTAGCGTAAATTATGAATCGTAAACACCGTTTTAATACTTTGATAATATGGATTATCTTTATAATGAGCCTTTAATAGAACAGGAATAAGTCCTGTTTGCCAATCATGACAATGAATGATATCAGGCTTATCCTCTAAGTATGGCAAAGCCTCTAATACAGCTCTTGTAAAAAAAGCAAATCGTTCTCCATCATCACCAAAACCGTAGCTACCATGTCTTTTAAAGTAATATTCGTTATCGAGAAAATATACGGATATTCCCTCATATTCAAACTTCTCAATTCCGCAAAACTGATTTCTCCAGCCTAAAGGTACTTCAATACTTTTGATCCATTCCATTTTTTCCTGATAATAGATAGGGAGATCACCATATTTCGGTATGATCACGCTTACGTTTACTTCCTTTTCTAGTAAAGATTGAGGCAAGGCACCAATAACGTCTCCTAGCCCCCCTGTTTTTATGAAAGGGGCGCATTCTGAGGCTGCAAATAAGATATTCATGTTAGTGTCCCTCCATTAAAATACTACTGTTTTTTTAATCACAGTCGGATGATTCTTGGCTGTGATAGTCTGTCCTTTTGTAATGGTTACTTGCTTATCGGTAATAATATTTTCAACTGTTGCGCCTTCATTTACTTCACTTTTTTGCATGAGAATACTGTTTTTGACAACAGCACCTTTTCTAACCTTTACACCACGGAAAATGATACTATTTTCAACTGTTCCTTCAATTATACAACCATTTGCAATTAGCGAATTTGACACCTTAGATGAGATAGAAAATTTGGCGGGTGCCTCATGCTTAATTTTTGTAAAGACTTCCCATGAATCATAAAAATAGGAGCGTAGAATTTCTGGGTTAAGAAACTCCATATTACTCTTATGGTATGTTTCAAGTGAATGGATGAATGGCATATGTCCTTCGAACTTGTACCCTTGTACCTGGAGTTTTCCTAAATTTGCTTTTACAACATCTTTCAAAAAATCAAATTCCTCATTCTCTATACAGTTCTTGATTAATTCGATTAATAGCTGCTTTTTAATCACATATGTTTCCAAGCACACATGACTGCCTTGTCCTGGAGATGTGTATAGCTCAATATCAATGACTTCCCCACTTTGATTAAGCAAACATTTGTGATAAAGAGGCTTGTTCACTGGTTTCCCATCAAAATCCTTAAAAAGGACTGTTATATCTGCCCCTTTGCTTTCATGTTGTTTTATTACTTCGTTAAAATCTATTTTGCAAATATGATGACCTGGAGCAATAATTACCGTGTCGGCATTAGCACGCTGAAAAAATTCGATATGATCATAGAATTGCTGTAAATCTCCTTTAATCTTTCTATCAGGATTTATAGGAGGTAGTATAAATAATCCTTGTGATCTATGATCAAGATCCCATTCCTTCCCCGAACCAAGATGATCCATAACAGATCGATATTTGTCCTTAGTAAATACCGCTACCTTACTTACAGAAACGTTCATTAAGTTTGACATTGTGAAGTCAATCATTCGATAACGTCCTCCAAATGGTACGGAAGCAAGACAACGATGATGGGTCAACTCTTTTAAAATTGGTTGTTCATTGACGAGATTAATAACTCCTAAAACATTTCTCACTAAGCTTCCCTCCTCTTATTAAAGATTTAAAGCTCTGCATACATTGGAGAAATTCGCTGATTTTCACCAATTAAGGTAAGCCCTTGATTTTCATCACATATGACGGCGTTATCTTCTATGATTGATCCACTACCGACTATTACCTTTTCTAAAGTTACATTATTGCCGATTTTGACGTTTGGCATAATGACGGAATCCTTAATTTTCGAACCGAACCCAACTTGAACATTATAGGAAAGAACAGAATGCTCAACCTTGCCAAATACCAAACATCCTTCATTGATTAAGGATTGTACAACTTCTGCTTCTTGTGAGATATATTGTGGAGGATGGTTTGCATTACCTGCGTATATCTGCCAATCAGGGTCTCCAAGCTCTAATACTGATGGTTCTTCCAATAAATCCATGTGAGCTTCCCAGAGGCTTTCAACCGTACCAACGTCCTTCCAGTAGTCAGTAAATCGATACCCTTGCAGATGTACACCTTTACAAAGCATCTTTGGAATTATGTCCTTACCAAAGTCATTAGTCGAAGCACTATCATTTGCATCTTCAGTTAAATACTTTTTGAGAAGTTTCCAATTGAAAAGATAAACACCCATTGAAGCTAGGTTACTTTTTGGATGTTCTGGTTTTTCATCAAACTCAATAATTCGATCAGTATCGTCAGTATTCATAATGCCGAAGCGGCTGGCCTCATTCCAGGGAACTTCAATAACAGCAATCGTGACTTGTGCACCTGTCTCTACATGATTTTTAAGCATCTTGTTATAATCCATTTTGTAAATATGATCCCCTGAAATAACAAGTACATTTTCCGGGTCATAAGTATCGATAAAATGGAAATTTTGATATACTGCATTCGCTGTTCCTTTGTACCATTCACCACCATCTTTATCCTTATAAGGTGGAAGTAGTGCAACCCCGCCATGATTACGGTCTAAATCCCAAGGGCGTCCGTTACCGATATATGAATTTAAAATATGAGGTTGATATTGAGTCAGTACACCCACCGTATCAATTCCTGAATGGGTGCAATTGCTCAACGTAAGATCAATAATTCGGTATTTCCCTCCAAATGGAACTGCGGGTTTGGCTAAATCACTAGTCAATTCGCCAAGTCTAGAACCTTGACCTCCAGCTAATAGCATAGCAACCCATTTTTTAGATGACATTTGTATGAACTCCCCTTTTTCTAGTTTTTGATTGTTTCTTAAATATTGCAATACCTAAAGGGGGAACTGTTATTCCCATACTGCATGTTTGGTTATGGAGCGGTATCTTCTCAGATTGGATTGGAGCAGAATTTATCTGATTCGATCCACCAAACGATGTTGCATCACTATTAAATGCTTCAATAAAATTCCCTTTCGATGGCACACCAATTTGATAATTATGGAAAACAACAGAAGAAAAATTACAAACAACAATGCAATAATCACCTTTGCGCTTCCCTTTTCTCATAAAAGTAATGACACTTTGCTCTCTATTATCATCGATCCATTCAAATCCTTCTTCTTCATGATCAAGACGCCATAGTGAACTGGTGTCCAAATAAAACTTATTTAACTCTTTATAATAATTATAAAAGCTGGAGTGAGCTTCATAATCTAAAAGCATCCAATCAAGTTCTTCTCGGTATTTCCATTCATCAAACTGTCCAAATTCACTGCCCATAAATAATAGTTTTTTTCCTGGATGTGCGAATAAATATCCGAACAGCAGACGTAAATTCGCAAATTTTTGCCAGTAATCTCCTGGCATCTTATTAACTAAAGAGCGTTTTCCATGGACCATTTCATCATGCGAAAATGGAAGTATATAATTTTCGGAATATGCATAAAAGAATGAAAAGGTCAGTAGGTGATGATGCTTCGGACGTTCATTTACATCAAGTTTCATATATTCAAGTAAGTCATTTGTCCAGCCCATATTCCATTTATAATTGAAACCAAGCCCGCCTTCATCCGTCGGATTGGTCACAAGCGGCCACTCGGTTGCTTCCTCTGCCATCATCAAGACTCCAGGATATTTTTGAAAAATGGTTTCATTTAATTTTTTCAGAAAATCAATTGCTTCTAAGTTTTCTTCTCCACCATACTGATTCTTCAATTTAACAGGAAGCGGGTTATCATGATTTAAATAGATAATTGAAGACACTGCATCGATTCGATAACCATCAACATGATAAAGATCCATCCAAAACATAGCGTTAGAAATCAAAAAGCTTACAACTTCCGGTTTGCTATAATCAAAGCTATATGTGCCCCATATAGGACGCTCAGAACGTAAGAACTCAACTGGTTCATATAGCGGTGTTCCATCAAATCGACCAAGCCCTTGGATATCCTTACAAAAATGAGCGGGTACCCAATCAAGGATTACACCAAGCCCTACTTGATGACAACGATCTATAAAATACATTAATTGCTCAGGTGTGCCGTAACGACTAGTGACTGAATAAAACCCAGTAATTTGATAACCCCATGATCCGTCAAATGGATGTTCCATAACAGGCATTAACTCAATATGAGTAAAACCGTTATCCACAGCATAATCTACTAATTCCTCAGCGAGTTCTTGATAAGTACAAAATTCTCCATCCGGCTTTTGCTTCCAAGAAGCCAAGTGGACTTCATAAATCATCATTGGTTTATGGTATACATCCGCCTTTGTTCGGTTTGCCATCCATTTCTGATCGTTCCATTCATATGAATCTAACTTATAGACTACGGACGCGGTTGCAGGTCTCAGCTCAGAATAAAAGGCGTACGGGTCTGCCTTTAATTCCTTTTGTCCATTTTGTCCGGTAATCTCATATTTATAGATATCCCCCTGTTTTAGGTCGGGGATAAATAGAACCCATATACCAGAACGTTCGATACGTTCCATCTGGTCCTGAGTACCATTCCAATTGTTAAAGTTGCCCACGACGGATACCTGACTTGCATGGGGTGCCCAGACAGCGAAGCGAACACCTTGAAGATTGTTATCAGAAATGATATGAGCACCGAGTATTTTATAGCTTTCAAATAGTGTTCCTTCATGGAAAAGATATATATCAAAATCACTCGGGTATAGCAGTTCAGGCAATTTAATTTTTTCCATATTTCACACCTCTTCCATCCTATGATTATTTAATTCTCTTTAATCGTACTTATTCCAATTATTCGCTATTAATCGTAAAAAACCTTTATTTAAATTTATATTTTTATAATAATCAGTGAATTAGAATTATAAAACTCTTTATTTTTATAAAGACTATATTATGATTTATGAGACTCTTATACTAACTTACAAATGTGAATTTCATTTTCTAGTACGGTAGCTTTTATAGAGAGAAAGAATCACATATTTACCATTAAGAAAAACCGGGCAGAATACGCCCGGTCCTTTATAAGATAGCCTTCTATTAAATTTTTGTGATTTCCGTTACAGGCGGACGCTTTCCGCGGGCGGTCCGTGAGCCTCCTCGTCGCAAGCGCCTGCGGGGTCTCACCTGGCCTCGCTTTTCCCAGTCAAG
>NZ_ALJG01000350.1 GCF_000286315.1 Paenisporosarcina sp. TG20
TTTGGAACACCCTTTTTCTATTTCTATCAAATTACTTTTTAAGCTGATCATCAAAATAGTTTATGATGCCATTATAAACACCTAATGAGGCTTGTTCTCTAAACTTCTCAGTTGTAACTGCCCGTTCTTCAGAAGGGTTACTTAAGAAACCGAGTTCTATCAGAATAGCATTTTGACGATTCTCACGTAATACAAAATAGTTTCCTGGTTGTGCGCCTCGATCACGTAAGGTAATTTTATTTCCGAGAGATTTGTTAACACTCAATGCCAGTTCCTTTTGATACCCATGGGTGTAATAGGTAGTAAAACCATTTATAGCACTACTATCCGTTGAATCATAATGAACACTTATAAAAGCATCGGCAGCAAATTGATGACTAACTGCAACACGTTTAATTAAATCGACATAAACGTCGGTGTCCCGTGTCATTACGACTTGTGCACCTGCTGCTTGAAGTTTACTAGCTAGCAATACTGATGTTCGAAGTGTAATTCCTTTTTCATCGGTGCCACGAGCTCCAGTCGTTCCATTATCATTACCCCCATGTCCTGGGTCTATAACAATTGTTAGTCCATTTAAAGTTCCTTTTTTTCTGTCCCCAGTTTGTTGTTGTTGAAGTTCTTTTTTAGATTCATTTGTAGACACAACCCAGTTTGCTATAAAACCTTTTGATCCATCTGGTGTTTGAACTTCATACCAATCTCCGCTTTGACCAACCGTCTCGAACGATTCGCCAGCGTTTGCACGGTATACTACTTCACTAGATGTGGAAGGTGCAGAGCGTAAGTTTGTACCGTTATAAACAATGAATAGTGTTTGAGTTTCTAGTGCTTTGTTGTCTTTTGTTTTCTCCGTTTTATCACTCGGGGCTTTAGGGGCAGCAGTTAGAGTCCCATAAAATGAATATACCCAACCAATTTTCTCTTCTTCAAGCTGGATTTTGATCCAGTTATGTTGCTTTTCAATGATTTTAAAACGCTGGTCTTTGCTTACTGTGGCAACTATTTTGGCAGTTAAATCAGGTTTAGCACGAACATTTAACTTATCAACAGAAACTTCAAAATGATCGGAATCTGTTCTTTTCGGTTTCACAGATTTTGAGTCGGTCGTTTGAATGGTAATGTATTCTTTAGCTACAAACCCTTTTATTTGGTTTATTAATATCTCGACCCAATTGCCGTGATCAGCTATCAACGTCGCTTGATCTCCTGCAGACAGTTGTGTAAGCACAGCGGCATCTAGTGTAGGTTGAGAGCGAACATTCAATCGATCTACCTTAGAAACGATGCGTTGCTCTGTAGTTTTTTTCGTTTCACCAATTGGTGTAGTGTACCAGGAGGCAACCCACCCTTCAGACACACCGTGCCTAACCTTAAACCATTCGCCTTGTTGTTCAAGTACAAGCATTTGATCGCCCTTTTGCAATGAAGCGATGATTGGATAGGCTAGTCCAGGTCCAGATCGCATATTAAGGTTCGAAACTGACGATTGTACATTATCTCCATTTGCTTGAGAAGATGAAGGAAGGATAAGTGTTAATAATAGAATAAATGATAAGAAGATTTGTATATTTTTTCGAATTCCCATAAAATCACTCCCTTCATTCATTGTAAAGAGAGTTGATAGGAAAAACTATAGCTTTCTGAAAAAAGATTGACATCTCTGGGTGGAGTCATTATGATAAAGTGAAATCAAAAACATTAAAGTGCCCATGACCAAGAAAGTAGCTGTTTAGAACACTGTTAAGAGAGGGAAAGACTTGGCTGAAATCTTTCCTACAGAAGCATTCAGTGAACAACACTTGATAGGCTTTTTGTCGAAACACTTACAAAGGTGTAGTAGGTAAAAACGGAACCGGCCGTTATCCGGATTTGAGAGGGCACAATATTTTTGTGTCAACTAGGGTGGAACCGCGGAAGCTTATAAAAAAGCTCTCGTCCCTTGCGTATTTACGCAAGAGGCGAGAGCTTTTTTGCATTTATAAGTAAGAACAATGGGATTTTTGGATATCACTACTTTAATAAAGGAGACGTTAAAATGATCATTAATATACCAAGGGGAACGAAAGATATACTACCAGGTGAAACAGAAAAGTGGCATGCAATTGAAGAACTGATACGTGATACATGTCGTTTATTTCAATACAAAGAAATTCGAACTCCTATCTTTGAACATACTGAGCTATTCACTCGTGGCGTTGGAGATACAACGGATATTGTGCAAAAAGAAATGTACACATTTACTGATAGAGGTGACCGTTCTCTAACACTGAGACCTGAAGGAACCGCATCAGTAGTACGTTCATATGTCGAAAATAAATTATTTGGTTTGCCCAATCAACCTGTGAAATTATATTATATGGGACCGATGTTCAGATATGAGCGACAACAAGCAGGTCGTTTCCGTCAATTCTTCCAGTTTGGAGTAGAGGCTATAGGAAGTAACGATCCAAGCATCGATGCGGAAATTATTGCCTTAGCAATGAATGTTTATAAAAAAGCTGGGTTGAAAAAGATTAAATTAGTGATTAATTCTCTTGGTGATACTGAGAGTAGAATAGCTCACCGTAATGCATTAATCGATCACTTCTCACCAGCAATTAGTCAATTTTGCTCTGATTGTCAAAATCGCCTGCTTAAGAATCCTCTTCGTATTCTTGACTGTAAAGTTGATAGGGAAAATGAGTTAATGGCAAAAGCTCCAAAACTACCGGATTTTTTAAACGCCGAATCAGCTGCATACTTTAAAAAAGTTAAGCATTATTTAGATATTTTAAATATTAAATATGAAGTCGACCCTAATTTAGTGCGTGGTCTAGATTATTACAATCACACAGCTTTTGAGATTATGAGTGAAGGCAAAGGGTTTGGTGCGATTTCGACACTTGCTGGTGGGGGCCGTTATAATGGCTTGGTTGAAGATTTAGGCGGTCCAGAAGTACCAGGTGGAATTGGCTTTGCAATGAGTATAGAAAGATTGTTGTTAGCATTGGAAGCTGAAGGAGAAATAATAGAGACCACTGATTCACTAGATGTATATGTAGTGGCAATGGGTGAAGCAGCTAAAGATAAAGCCGTATCGTTCGTGTCACTACTACGTCAAAATAATATTACAGCTGAAATGGATTTTTTGGATCGTAAAGTTAAGGCTCAAATGAAATCAGCCGATCGTTTAAATGCTAAATTTTCAGTTGTCATTGGAGACAATGAGCTGGAAAGCGGTATCGTTTCATTAAAATACTTAGCAAATGGAAAGCAACAAGATTTAACATTCGAAAAAATTATAGAAGATTTTACTGAAATCGCATCTAGAGCAATGGAGGAATTAGCATGACAAAACGGACATATCCATGTGGTGAAGTAGCTGAATCAGCAATTGGACAACAAGTAGTATTAAAAGGATGGGTACAAAAAAGACGTGATCTTGGCGGATTAATATTTGTCGATCTACGTGACCGTTCTGGTATAGTACAGATTATTTTCAATCCTGAAATATCTAAAGAAGCGTTGACGATTGCCGATAAACTTCGTAATGAGTTTGTGATTGAAGTACACGGTGAAGTAGTACCCCGTCAAGAAGACCGAGTGAATGTGAAAATGAAAACGGGAAAGATTGAAGTCCAAGTAACGCATGTGGTGATTATTAATGAAGCTAAAAACCCCCCATTTGCAATTGAAAACGAATCTGACGTCAATGAAGACCTACGATTAAAGTACCGCTATTTGGATCTTCGACGTCCGGTTATGTATGACATATTTAAAATGCGTTCAGAGGTAACAAAATCAATTCGTCGTTTCTTAGATGAGGAAACTTTCATTGAGGTTGAAACACCGATATTAACGAAATCTACACCAGAAGGAGCACGTGATTATTTAGTACCAAGTCGTGTTCATGATGGAGAATTCTATGCTTTACCACAATCTCCTCAATTATTTAAACAAATGTTGATGGTCTCTGGATTTGAAAAGTACTACCAAATTGCTCGTTGTTTCCGCGATGAAGATTTACGTGCTGACCGTCAACCTGAATTCACTCAAATAGATATGGAAATGAGCTTCATGTCTATGGAAGAAATTCTAGAAATGAATGAACGTATGATGAAAAAAATGATGAAAGATGTCAAAGGGATGGATATTGAAACACCATTTCAACGTATGAAATACACAGAAGCTATGGATCGCTTCGGTTCTGATAAACCGGATGTTCGATTCGGATTAGAGCTACAAGATGTCTCTTCACTTGTTGAACAATCTTCATTCAAAGTATTTGCAGGAGCAGTAGCAGGTGGTGGTCAAGTAAAAGCTATCAACGTCAAAGGTGCAGCTGAGAATTATTCGAGAAAAGACATCGATGCATTAGGAGAATTTGTTGGACGTCATGGCGCAAAAGGTCTAGCTTGGTTAAAAGTAGATCCACAAGGATTGAAAGGTCCAATTGCAAAATTCTTTGAAGGTGAAATTGGAGTGGATTTAGCCAAAACACTTAAAGCTGAAGTAGGAGACTTATTGTTATTTGTTGCTGATAAAAAATCAGTTGTCGCTGATTCACTAGGTGCACTTAGAACCAAGTTAGGTAAAGAACTAGGTCTAATTGATGAAAGTAAATTTGCTTTTTTATGGGTGATTGACTGGCCATTATTTGAATATGACGAACAAGAAGGTCGCTACTATGCAGCTCATCATCCATTCACAATGCCTTTTGTTGAAGACATCGATTTAATGGATACTAACCCAGAAAAAGTACGAGCTCAAGCATATGACTTAGTGTTAAATGGATACGAGCTTGGCGGTGGATCATTACGAATATATACACGAGATATACAAGAAAAAATGTTTAGTATCCTTGGATTCTCTAAAGAAGATGCAACTGCTCAATTTGGTTTTTTGCTTGAGTCTTTTGAATATGGAACACCTCCCCATGGTGGAATTGCATTAGGACTAGACCGAATAGTGATGTTATTAGCTGGTCGGAATAATCTACGTGATACGATTGCTTTTCCAAAAACGGCGAGTGCAAGTGATATATTAACTAAGGCACCTAGTCCAGTTTCAGAGGAACAGTTGAAAGAATTATCGTTAAAAATAAGTCTTCAGAAAAATGAAAATTCTTTAAACTAAGAGTATTGTATTTCAAAATTGGATATGATAAAATACAGGTAACACGAATCCTGATGTGTTCGTTAATTGCCAATCGCTTTGACCGAACAATTATATCGTCGGGAATCCTTCTTTTATAATGGCAAACATGCCCCCAGGGGACTTTTAAAGTTATAAAGTGGATACCCACCTGCTGTGAGCGGGTTCAAAACGATACGCGTTAAAATGACGGCACGATTGGGATTCGTCATAAATTATGTATAATCCTTCTAGCTTAATTTAAGCTAGAGGGTTTTTTATTGAGGATAAATTAAACCCACTATAGATTGTGAGGACATATCATGTTACATCAGTTTTCAAGAAATGAATTAGCCGTTGGAACAGAAGGGGTAGACCTTCTAAGAAGTACAACTGTCGCCATTTTAGGTATTGGAGGCGTCGGGTCATTTGCAGCGGAGGCATGTGCAAGAAGTGGCGTTGGAAAAATTATTCTTGTCGATAAAGACAATGTAGATATCACGAATATCAATCGTCAACTCGTGGCCTATACGTCAACCGTTGGACGTTCTAAATCTGAAATCATGAAAGAACGTATATTGGATATTAACCCAAATTGTGAAGTATATGATTTACACATGTTTTATACAGAAGAAACATTTGAAGAATTTTTTAGTTACAACTTGGATTACGTGATTGATGCTTCGGATACAATCATCTACAAAGTTCATTTAATGAAAGAGTGCATAGCCCGAAACGTGAAAATTATCTCAAGTATGGGTGCTGCAAATAAAACAGATCCAACAAAGTTCCAAATTGCAGATATTTCAAAAACACATACGGACCCTTTAGCAAAAATAATTCGTAAAAAACTACGTAAAGAAGGTATTTATAAAGGAATTCCAGTTGTTTTTTCAGATGAAAGCCCAATAGTTGTTAGACCAGATATAGTAGAAACAGTTGGGAATCCAAATGCTGAAATTCGAAAAGCAAAAATGCCACCATCATCAAACGCCTTTGTCCCATCAGTGGCTGGATTAGTCGCAGCAAGCTGGGTAATCAATGATATTACAAGAGAAATTCCAGTAAAACGATTACGTTCATAAAAAAATAGGCTGACCCTAAGAGTTGAAGAAATTTGACTAGTGGTCGGCTTTTTTTATTGGGTTTGACAACTACATGGAGGATAGAAATAGACTTGGGCAAAAATGATGAAAATAGCCGATTAATCAATCTTAAAGAGGGGGCAACTCATCAAAAGTGGACGAGTACTGCTAATGGGTTATTTTGAAGATGCTTTTTTTAGAAGTATTACTGTTTTGAATAACGATTTGTTGCAAGAAGAACCGCGATTCGGGCAACTTTTTGTCCAACAAAGTATTTCGTTGCAACTTTCTAGGATTGGTTGCAACTTTCGGTATTTGGTTGCAACTATTGAAATTTGGTTGCAACTTTCTAGATTTCGTTGCAACTAACCAATTATCTCCTAATTCTACACGATTTCTTTCACAAAAAACGCAGCCCTTCGCGTATGCGTAGGGCTGCCTAATTATGTTTTATGATTCGACTTAACTTTGTTTAATCGAATCTTCATCGTGAGATTGCGGACTAAAAAGTATTTCGTTGCAACTTTCTTAGATTCGTTGCAACTTTCTTAGATTCGTTGCAACTTTCGGGATTTGGTTGCAACTATTGCAATTTGGTTGCAACTTTCTCGATTTCGTTGCAACTTTCTGGATCTGGTTGCAACTATTGCAATTTCGTTGCAACTTTCTCGTTTTCGTTGCAACTAACCAATTACCTCCTAATTCCTACACGATTTCTTTCACAAAAAACGCAGCCCTTCGCGTATGCGTCGGGCTGCCTAATTATGTTTTAACTTTGACTTAACAATTACAAGTACCATGTGTTTTCTGTATTTAATCTTCATCGTGAGATTGCGGACTAAAAAGTATTTCGTTGCAACTTTCTTAGTTTGGTTGCAACTTTCGGGATTTGGTTGCAACTATTGCAATTTCGTTGCAACTTTCTCGTTTTCGTTGCAACTAACCAATTATCTCCTAATCATTCGCGATTTCTTTCACAAAAAACGCAGCCTTTCGCGTATGCGTAGGGCTGACTAATTATGTTTTGTACTTTGGCTTAACTTTGTTGAATCGAATCTTCATTGCGAGGTTGCGAACTGTAAGGTATTTCGTTATTAAACTAACCAATTACTCCCGCTTTCTTATACAAAAAAATCCTGAGTCACTCGCCAGCAACTCAGGACTTCTTAAATGATTCTATTTTTTGATAAATACCTGCCAGTTTCTTTTCTTCCCCAGCAAGAACAGGAGTATAGAACTTCGAGTTAACTAGGTTATCGGGTAAGTAAGTTTGATTAACCCATCCACCGAATGATCCAATGGGCGTGTTGTGTGGGTATACATATCCGCCGTGTCCTAGCGCCGCAGCACCCTCGTAATGGGTATCTTTTAAATGACTAGGGATATCACCAACTTTTCCAGCATGAATTGAAGCTATAGCTGCGTCAAGAGCTTTGTAAGCAGAGTTTGATTTCTCTGATAAACACATCTCTACAACGGCACTTGCTAGAGGAATACGTGCCTCTGGTAGTCCTAGCCGTTCTGCGGCTTGAATACTAGCGAGCACATGCGCACCAACAGAAGGATTGGCTAAGCCAATGTCTTCGTATGCCATCACAAGTAACCGTCTAGAAACAGCAACTAAATCACCATTTTCTAGTAAATGGGCCAAGTAATACATGGCAGCATTAACGTCACTTCCACGAACGGATTTTTGCAAAGCTGACAATAGGTTGTAGAAATGAGAACCTTTTTTATCACCAAAGACCCCAATACGATCGACCAAATTTTGAAGCAATGCATCATCAATAGTTGTCACACCGTCTTCTTCATCCGATGCCGAGACGACAGATTCAAGAAGTGTTAAGGCTTTTCGTGCATCGCCATTTGCCGATTCAGCAATTTTCATTTGTTGTTCTTTGGTGATAACAATCTTTTGTAAGCCAAGTCCACGTTCTTCATCCGTCAACGCGCGTTGTATAAGCATAAATAAATCGTCAGCATTTAAACGTTTAAGTTGTTTAATTTCACCACAACGAGAACGAATAGCAGGGTTCACATCATGAAAAGGATTTTCAGTTGTCGCTCCAATTAATACGATCGCTCCACTTTCTACATGGGGTAGCAAAGTATCTTGTTGAAGTTTATTAAAACGGTGGATTTCATCTAAAAATAATAAGACTTTTCCAGTTATACGAGATTCGTTTACTACGTCCTCTATATCTTTCTTTCCAGAGCGTGTAGCGTTAAGTGGAATAAAAGGTAGATTACTAGTGCCAGCAATAGCAAAGGCTATCGATGTTTTTCCAATCCCGGGTTCACCGTATAACAACATGGATGGGACATGCCCATTAGCAATCATTTTATATAAAGGTGTGTGTTCTCCAATTATGTCTTGCTGACCTGCGATTTCATTTAATTTTTTCGGTCTCATCCGATATGCAAGTGGTTCGTTTCGCACCATGAGCACCTCCTAAATTAGTACATTTGTTCTCTAGTATACTTGTTGTAATGTAAAAAGTCATTTCACAGGTGAATGGTTGGAAATGTGCTATACTAGACATGAATTTATTGGATTCTTCGAGGTGAATAATGTGAAAATTTCTACAAAAGGTCGTTATGGATTAACTATTATGATTGCATTAGCGAAAGAATATGGAGAGGGTCCTGTACCACTTCGTAAAATAGCGTCTGAGCATGATTTATCAGAGGCTTACTTGGAACAATTAGTTTCACCACTGCGTAATTCAGGACTTATTAAAAGCGTTAGAGGAGCCTACGGTGGCTATATGCTTTCAAAAGCTCCTAATTTAATTTCTGCAGGGGATGTTATTCGGGTGTTAGAGGGACCGATTCAACCCGTTGAAGGAATTGAAGACGAACCAGCTCCTCAACGAGAGTTGTGGTTGCGAATTCGAGATGCAGTAAAGTCTGTGTTAGATAATACGACAATTGAGGATTTAGCCAAATATAATGAATTATCGTCTGATGACGGTTATATGTACTACATTTAAGTCTGTTTCTATATAAATGCATAAAAAAAGCTGTTTAAGGAATTCTGATGTTATATCAGAGGGACCAATTTGGTTTGCGTATGAATGTTTACAGGTGGAACGGATAAGCAAGCTATAAGCTAAGAAATGAAGCCGAGTTTGCACTCATGTACTATTTCTAATGATAAAAGTAGTACAAGCTTAACCAAATTAAGCAAACTTTTTGAACAACTTCTAAAAAGGAGTACGACATGAGCAGAATATATTTAGACCATGCAGCAACTTCCCCAATACATCCACTGGTCATTACCAAAATGGTTGAATCGATGGAACATATATACGGCAATCCATCTAGCATCCATGCAACAGGACGCGATGCGCGAAAGCAGTTAGACCAAGCGCGTGATCATTTAGCAAAAAGCATAGGTGCTAATGCACAAGACATCATTTTGACTAGTGGTGGAACCGAAGCTGATAATTTAGCGATTTTCGGTACAGCTTTCGCTAAAAAGAATGAAGGGTCACATATTATCACTTCCCAAATTGAGCACCATGCTGTATTAACTGCATGTGAAAAGCTTGAAAGTGAAGGGTATGATGTAACTTATTTGCCTGTAAATATAGAAGGTCGTATATCGATTGAAGATTTTAAATTGGCACTGCGTGATGATACAGTTTTGGTAACCATCATGCTCGGAAATAACGAAGTGGGAACGATTCAACCAATTAAAGAAATTGGTGAATTATTAGTAGATCATCCGGCAACCTTCCATACAGATGCAGTTCAAGCATATGGGAAAATGTCTATTTCAGTTGAACAATTACAGGTGGATCTTTTATCTGTGTCGTCACATAAAATCAATGGCCCAAAAGGAATTGGCTATCTGTATCAAAGAAAAGGTGTGAATTTGTCACCTCAATTCTTGGGTGGACAACAAGAACGTAAACGACGTGCTGGTACTGAAAATGTTCCGGGTACTTTAGCATTTGCAGAAGCAGTGTGTATTACACAAAAAAATATGGTCGAGAACCATAAAATTTATCAACAATTTAAAGAAACTATGACTTCAATATGGGAAGAAGCTAATATAGACTTTCACATTAATGGAAATCAACAGGACACACACATGCTTCCTCATATTTTAAATGTCAGTTTCAAAGGAACCAATGTAGAATCGTTTCTCATTAATCTAGACTTAGAAGGTATTTCAGTGTCTAGTGGGTCTGCTTGTACAGCCGGTTCCATCAATCCCTCTCATGTATTAGTAGCCATGTATGGTGAAGACTCAGATGAGCTTCTTAATTCGGTTCGTTTTAGCTTCGGCTATGGTACGACTTTAGAAGATGTAAGAGAAGCAGCAATAAAAACAACTACAGTCTTACAAAGGCTTGTGAAATAAATATAGAAAAGGTGAAATTCATGCAACAACCTAAAAGCCCTGCAAATACGCGTGTTGTTGTTGGCATGTCAGGTGGCGTAGATTCGTCAGTTGCCGCTTATTTATTAAAACAACAAGGCTATGATGTAATCGGAATATTTATGAAGAACTGGGACGATACCGATGAATTCGGTGTATGCACAGCAACTGAAGACTATGATGATGTTATTAAAGTATGTAACGAAATCGGTATTCCTTACTATGCTGTGAATTTTGAAAAACAGTATTGGGATAAAGTATTTACTTACTTTTTAGAAGAATATAAAGCAGGCAGAACACCTAACCCAGATGTGATGTGTAACAAGGAAATTAAGTTTAAAGCATTCTTAGAGCATGCGATTAGTTTAGGTGCAGATTATCTAGCAACGGGCCATTACGCTCAAGTCAAAGAAGTAGACGGACAAACACAACTTCTCCGTGGACTAGATAACAACAAGGATCAAACGTATTTCTTAAATCAATTGTCCCAAGACCAACTATCAAAAGTCATGTTTCCAATCGGGCATCTCGAAAAGAAATATGTTCGTGAAATTGCAACTAAAGCAGAGCTTGCTACGGCAACAAAAAAAGATTCCACTGGGATTTGTTTTATAGGGGAACGCAATTTTAAAGAGTTTTTAAGTCAATACTTACCGGCACAACCAGGTGACATGGTCACTATGGATGGTGAATTTATGGGGAGCCATGACGGACTAATGTATTATACAATTGGTCAACGCCAAGGTTTAGGGATTGGTGGAGCGGGAGACCCGTGGTTTGTTTTAGGTAAAAACCTTGAAGAAAATAAATTGCTTGTGGGTCAAAATATTCACCACGAAGCCTTATTTTCAGACCAATTAACTGCTGTTAATATGAGCTTTACAACAAATGAACCTAAAGAAACAGTGTTTTCTTGTACTGCGAAATTTAGATATCGTCAAGAAGATATAAAAGTTAAAGTTGAATTAACTGCTTCAAACGGAGCCATTGTGACATTTGCCGAACCTGTTCGGGCAATCACACCTGGGCAAGCTGTTGTTTTATATGACGGTGATGTGTGTTTAGGTGGCGGAACTATTGATAAAGTGATGAAAAACGGTAAAAGATTAACTTATGTTGGCTAATGGACGAGGAGTGGGACGATGAAAGAACTTGAGCTTGGTATTGCAGCGATTCAAAACAAAAACTATGAACAGGCAGTAGTCCATTTTAATAAAGCGATTGAAGAAGAACCAAATAATCCATTAGGTTATATTAACTTCGGTAATTTATTAGCACGTATGAATGAAACAGAACGTGCTGAACGATTTTTTCAAAAAGCTATTACACTTGATGATAAAGCGGCAACAGCATTTTATGGTTTAGCAAATTTATATTATGAACAAGAGAGATATGAAGAAGCAGCAAAACTTTATGAAAAGGCAATTCATTTCAACATACAAGGTGCAGATGCTGTCTTTATGTTAGGGAAATGTTTTGAACGTTTAGAGCAACCTAAACTTGCACTTCCCTATTTACAGCGTGCAGCGGAACTAGAGCCAACGGATGTTCAAATTCGTTTATCTTATGGCATTGGGTTAGCAGCTTTAGAAATGTTTAAAGAAGCCGAACCTGAATTTCAATATGTCGTTCATGAAGACTTAAACAATGTCGATGCACACTATAACTTAGGTGTATTGTATGCAGTGTCTACAGACCGTATAGATGACGCTCTGTACCATTTGAAACAAGCTTACACTCTAGAACCTAAATTTGATCAAGCGCGTTATGTGTACGATATGGTTGCATTACGAAAATAACTAATTAAGGGGCGACAGCTTTGTCAAATCAAATCGATTTATTTCAAGAAGAAGCGATGTTTATTTTAGGCAAACCTGTCGTCACTATATTTCATAACTCCACAAACTTATTCTCCATTGTAAAACTTAAAGTCAACGAAACAAATACTACCTATGAAGATAGCGAGATTATCGTATCAGGCTATTTTCCTCCTTTAACAAATGAAGAAGTGTATCGATTTACAGGTCAAATTAAACAACATCCAAAGTACGGAACTCAGTTTCAAGTTGAAACGTTTGCAAAAGATGTTCCTGAAACCGAACAAGGCATCATCCATTACTTGTCGAGTGATCTATTCCATGGAATTGGACGTAAAACGGCAGAAACCATTGTGAATAAGCTCGGGAAAGATGCGATACGACTCATATTGGATGACCCTGAAGCATTAGACGTAGTGCCTAAGCTTGCGAAAGAAAAAAAAGATACAATTCGTTTAGTATTAGAGCAAAACCTTGGATTAGAGCGTGTAATGATTCAATTAAATGGATGGGGTTTCGGTCCTCAACTAGCTATGCGAATTTACCAAACTTATCAAGATGAGACCATTGAAGTAGTAATGAAAAATCCATTTCGTCTAATTGAAGATATTGAAGGTATCGGATTTCATCGTGCAGATGAACTAGGCTCAAAACTAGGTTTGACCGGAAAACATCCAGATCGAATAAAAGCAGCTATCTTTCATTTATTGAATTCAGCCTCTCTCAGTGAAGGTCATGTATACTTACATGCAGAACAAATATTACCTGACGTCAAACAACTACTAGAGTCTAGCCAATTTGAGGAAATACCTTTTGATGCCATTTCAACAGCTTGTATGGAAATGGTAGAGGAAGGAAAGTTAGCCGGTGAAATGTCTCGATTCTACTTGCCTTCACTTTATTTTTCAGAAGTTGGAATTGCATCTAAGTTAGAAACACTGATAGCTGAACAAGAAGAAAGAACTGGTTTTCCAACTTCAGAAATTCGAAAGGCACTCGGGGAAGCAGAAGATCGACTTGGTGTAACGTATGCACAAACACAAATTGCCGCGATTGAACTTGGAATGAATGCATCCGTTATGTTACTAACTGGTGGCCCAGGTACGGGGAAAACAACAGTAGTTCGAGGCCTTGTTGAAGTATACGCCGAGTTACATGGCTTGACGCTCGACCCTAAAGAGTATGCAAAAAAACAAGAACCCTTTCCCATTATCTTAGCAGCGCCTACTGGTAGGGCAGCAAAACGTTTAAATGAATCAACTGGTCTTCCATCTATGACCATTCACCGCTTGCTTGGTTTCACAGGTCATACTAAAGAAGAAGAATCGGAAAGAGATATTCAAGGACAGCTGATTATTATTGATGAAATGTCAATGGTGGATACATGGTTAGCTCATCAACTATTAAAAGCAATTCCCTTAGGTGCGCAAGTTATCTTTGTAGGTGACCAAGATCAACTACCACCTGTTGGACCGGGGCAAGTATTAAAAGACTTACTTGCTTCTAAACGGATCCCAACAGTGGAGTTAACCGATATATATCGACAATCTGCTGGTTCATCTATTATTGAACTAGCCCATCAGATGAAGAAAGGACAATACCCGTCCAATCTAACCGATAAAACATCTGACCGTTCTTTTATACAAGCAGGACCAGACCAAATACCGAAAGTTGTTGAGCAAGTAATTAAAAGTGCAATGGCAAAAGGCCATACCATTAAAGAGTTACAAGTACTCGCGCCAATGTATAAAGGTCCAGCAGGAATTGATGCACTTAATAAAATGATTCAACAAATGGTTAATCCGAATGATACAAAGAAACGTAAAGAATTAGTGTTTGGAGAAACAATTTATCGCATTGGAGATAAAGTGTTACAGCTGGTAAATCAACCTGAAAGCCATGTTTATAATGGTGATATGGGTGAAGTAATTAGCATCTCTAGAGCAAATGAAAATATTGAAAAACAGGATATGTTGATTGTTTCATTTGAAGGGATTGAAGTAACCTATCAGCGTAAAGACCTCAACCAATTAACGCTTGCCTATTGTTGTTCAATTCATAAATCTCAAGGTAGCGAATTTCCTATTGTAATTATGCCTGTCGTTCGTAGTTACATGAAAATGCTGCGTCGTAATTTATTGTATACTGGAATTACTCGAGCAAAAAACTTCTTAATCCTATGTGGAGATGCTAATGTTTTTAAATTCGGAATTGAACGCACTGATGATTTAGCAAGATTAACATCTTTAAAAGAACGATTAAGTGAAGAGAATAATCTTGTTACAGAACCAATTAGTGAACTAGACGACGAAAATGAAGATGGACAGGAAGTTTCATTAAATGCAACTAATCATACAATGATTCATCCCTTAATTGGAATGAATGGAACAACCCCTTACGATTTTTTTGAAGAAGTAAATTGACACATTCGAAATTATTTTTTATACTTTAAAACAAATGAATGAAAACGTTGATGGAGAGAGTACATTTGTAAAGCTTGTTTAAGAAAAAGGTTCCTTGGCTGAAAGAACCTTCAAGTTTGTTAATGGAAAGCTACTCCTGAGTGCAGCTAATCACTTGCCGTAAGCCGCGTTAAGGCATAATCGAGAGACAGCAAGAACGTTTGCTGTAACTAGGGTGGTACCGCGAATTAAAGCCTTCGTCCCTTTTTTAGGGACAAGGGCTTTTTCTATTTTAGGGAGGAATTAAAGATGAAAACAGCAGCAGAAATTCGTCGAATGTATTTAGATTTTTTTATTGAAAAGGGACATGCAGTAGAACCGAGTGCTCCACTTGTACCAATTAACGATAACTCATTACTATGGATTAATAGTGGAGTTGCAACATTAAAAAAATATTTTGATGGACGAGTAATACCTGATAATCCGAGAATTACCAATGCTCAAAAATCAATCCGAACAAATGACATTGAAAATGTAGGGAAAACAGCTCGTCACC
Source organism: Paenisporosarcina sp. TG20 (assembly GCF_000286315.1). Classification (GTDB taxonomy): domain Bacteria; phylum Bacillota; class Bacilli; order Bacillales_A; family Planococcaceae; genus Paenisporosarcina. Next base: position 15,366 of record NZ_ALJG01000350.1, read on the forward strand.
ATACTTTCTTTGAAATGTTAGGCAATTTCTCAATTGGTGAGTATTTCAAAAAAGAAGCTATTCATTGGGCTTGGGAATTTCTAACGGATAAGAAATGGATGGGGTTTGATCCTGATTTATTATCAATTACAGTTCATCCAGAAGATGAAGAAGCTTATTTAATTTGGCTAAATGAAATAGGGATTCCTGAGGAACGCATTATTCGTTTAGAAGGCAATTTTTGGGATATTGGAGAAGGTCCTAGTGGTCCAAACTCGGAAATTTTCTACGACCGAGGAGAAAGTTATGGGAACGACTTAACAGATCCTGAAATGTATCCAGGTGGAGAAAATGATCGTTATCTAGAGATTTGGAACTTGGTTTTCTCACAGTTTAACCATAACCCAGATAATACGTACACACTGCTTCCAAAACAAAATATTGACACTGGCATGGGTCTTGAACGTATGGCATGTGTGGCTCAAAACGTCCCAACAAACTTTGATACTGATTTATTTATACCAATCATTCACAAAACGGAAGAAGTTTCAGGTAAAACGTATGGCCAAGATGAAATGACCGATCTTTCATTTAAAGTAATTGCCGATCACACGCGTACAGTTGCGTTTGCTATTGGAGACGGTGCACTTCCTTCAAATGAAGGACGTGGTTATGTATTACGTCGATTACTGCGCCGTGCGGTACGATACGGTAAAAATTTAGGAATTGATCGTCCATTTATGTTTACATTAGTACCAATAATCGGAGAAATAATGAATGATTTTTATCCTGAAGTATCAGACAAAAAAGAATTTATTATGCGTGTTATTAAAAATGAAGAAGAACGTTTCCATGAGACGTTACAAGACGGTCTAGCTATTCTATCAACCGTTATTTCAACACAACAAGCAGTTGGTTTAACAATCATTCCCGGTAGTGATGCATTCCGTTTATATGATACGTTCGGTTTCCCTGTTGAGTTAACTCAAGAATACGCTGAAGAAGTAGGAATGACAGTCGATCTAGCAGGCTTTAAAGTTTCTCTTGAGGCTCAACGAACACGCGCACGTTCAGCTCGAAAAGATGTTGACTCCATGCAAATACAGTCTGAGGTTTTAGGGAATATTAAAGAAGAAAGTCAATTTATTGGCTACGATACAGTTGCAAGTAATGCTAAAGTGCTTGTTATCGTAAGAGATGGTGAGCGAGTTGACATGGCTCAAGAAGGAGATAATGTTAAAGTTGTCTTAGACCAGACACCTTTCTACTCAGAAAGTGGTGGACAGATTGCAGACCTTGGATCTATTGAGAATGACTTATTTAAGGGGCTTGTAAAAGATGTTCAAAAAGCTCCAAATGGTCAAAATCTTCATAGTGTTACTATTGTATCTGGTGAATTAACGACCGGTGCAGATGTGACAGCAACAGTAGATCAAGTTCAACGTAAATCAACAATTAAGAATCACACAGCAACACATTTATTACATCAAGCGCTAAAAGAAGTATTAGGGACTCACGTGAATCAAGCAGGTTCTTATGTTGGACCAGACAGATTACGATTTGATTTCTCCCATTTTGGTCAAGTGACAAAAGAAGAGCTTATAAAGATTGAAAGAATAGTTAACGAAAAAATATGGGACGACATTCAAGTATTAACGGGATATCACGGAATTGACGATGCAAAACAAATGGGTGCCATGGCACTATTTGGTGAAAAATACGGGGATATTGTTCGTGTTGTATCGATAGGACGCTATTCACTAGAACTTTGTGGTGGATGTCACGTTAGTAGCACATCACAAATTGGGTTTTTTAAACTTTTAAATGAAAATGGTATTGGTGCAGGTACTCGACGAATTGAAGCTATTACAGGAAAGTCTGCATATGAATCAATAAAAGATGATGAACACATACTAGAAGATGCGGCATCAATATTAAAAACTAATTCTAAAGATTTGGTCGCTCGTGTTCAAGGTTTACAACAAGAACTTCGCCAAGTTCAACGTGAGAATGATTCGTTATCTGCAAAAATGGCAAATAACCAGGCATCTTCAATTTTAGAGAAGGCAAAACAACTTGATGGAGTTATGGTTTTATCTGCACGTGTTCAAGCGAAAGATAATAATCAACTTCGTCAAATGATGGATGATTTAAAAACGAAAATGAACCAAGCTGTGATTGTTTTGGGTGCTGTTGAAGGAGATAAAGTGATGTTAATAGCTGGTGTGACCAATGATTTAGTTGGTGGTAAATATCATGCAGGAAACATTGTTAAACATGTAGCTGAACAGTGTGATGGCAAGGGTGGTGGTCGTCCGGATATGGCTATGGCTGGAGCGAAAAATTCATCGAAACTTGAGGGTGCACTACAATCCGTGTATGATTATGTCGAATCCGTTTAATTAAAAGTTGAAATCAGTTATACTGATGGAGTATCATAAATATGCTTACACAAGACATTTTTTTTACTCGGAAAGCGAGGTTGCTGATCATGAGTTCATTTGATAAGACAATGAAGTTTAATTTTCCGGAGGAGTCTATGGAACAAGAAGTGAAGCAAGTAATGCTTCATGTTCATTCGGCGCTTGAAGAGAAAGGGTACAACCCAATCAATCAAATTGTCGGCTACTTACTTTCGGGTGATCCGGCATATATCCCTCGCCATCAGGATGCACGAAACTTAATCCGTAAGCTAGAGCGTGATGAAATCTTAGAAGAACTTGTAAAGTTTTACATCAAGAAGAATAACGAGGCGTAAGTATGAGAGTAATGGGGTTAGATGTAGGTTCGAAAACCGTTGGCGTTGCAATAAGTGATGCTTTCGGTTGGACAGCCCAGGGGATTGAAACCATTAAAATCGATGAAGCAAATGAAAAATTTGGTTTAGAACGAATTAATGAATTAAAGAAATTGCATGAAGTTTCTTCATTTGTTGTTGGGTATCCCAAAAATATGAATAATTCGATTGGGCCACGAGCACAAGCATCAGAGCGCTACGCTGAACTGCTACGTAGTACATTTGAAAACCCGGTATTTCTATGGGATGAGCGATTAACGACGGCTGCGGCTGAAAAAATGCTTATTAGTGCGGACGTAAGTAGGAAGAAGCGGAAACAGGTCATCGACAAAATGGCAGCAGTTTTTATTTTACAAGGCTATCTCGATAGTCAATCTATTAAGAGGTGATTTTATATGGAACATGGACAACAAAACATTACTATTGTTGATGATAATGGGGACGAGCAATTATGTGAAGTATTGTTTACATTTGAATCAGAAGAATTCAATAAATCTTATGTATTATACTATCCGTTAGCTGCTGAAGAAGATGAAAACGAAGAAATCGAAATTCATGCTTCTGCTTTTACACCTTCCGAAGACGGAAAAGATGGCGAGTTAACGCCGATTGAATCGGAAGCAGAATGGGATGTCATCGAAGAAATGCTAAACACTTTCTTAGATGAAGAAGATGAAGATGAAGATGAAGATGAGGAAGAAGAAGTCAAATAATTACTGATTAAAATAAGGCAGAATGATGAAAAATCATTCTGCCTTTTTCTTTTGGTTGATAATCTTGTATAATAAATGTCAGATAGAGGGGGGTAACCCGTGAAGGAAACAAAAAAAGACATAATGTTTAATCGAATGAAAGAAAAGAAAAATGAAGTAAAAATTGTTAGACGAATAGTTTTTGTAATTATACTTCTTGTATTTATCGGTGGAGGAATCGCCGGTTACAGTGGGTATACTTATGTGAAGAACGCATTATTACCGGTAGATACCAATTCAGAAAAAGTTATTGCAGTAGAGATTCCAATTGGTACGAATCTAACTTCGATCGCCGCGTTGTTGGAAAAGAACGGTGTTATACAAGATGCTCGTATCTTCAAATATTACGCGAAGTTTAATAATGAGTCAGAATTTCAAGCTGGAAATTATAAGTTAACCAAATCTATGACTCTAGATGAGTTAATAGAAAGTTTGAAGACAGGCAAAGTATATCGCGAACCAGTTTTTTCAATGAACATACCTGAAGGTCGTACACTTGAAGAAATATCTATCCGAGTGGAAGAAAAAACGTCTCATAGTGCAAAAGAATTTATGGATCTTATAACTAATCCAGAGTTTATCAATCAAATGATAGATAGATATCCTACACTTTTAACTGAAGAGATTAAAGGTGAAAACTTGCGTCATGCGTTAGAAGGTTATCTCTATCCGGCAACCTATTCCTTTTATGAAGAAAACCCTTCTTTGGAATCAATTATTAATGAAATGTTAAGTGCCACAACCAAAAATATCACACCATATACGGAGGTTCTTGCCGAACAAGAGAAGTCAGTGCATTGGTTATTAACATTTGCTTCACTTCTTGAAGAAGAAGCGACGGCAGAGACTGATCGTGAAATGATTGCAAGTGTATTCAAAAACCGATTAGCAGAACCCATGCCATTGCAAACCGATCCAACCGTTCTTTATGCACTCGGAGAACATAAAGATCGTGTTTTATATAGTGATTTAGAAGTAGATCATCCATATAACACCTATAAAGTACAAGGGTTGCCACCTGGACCTATTTCAAATCCAGGAATGGTGTCGATTGAAGCAGTTTTAAATGCTCCTGAGTCAGATAACTTTTTCTTCTTAGCAGACGAAACAGGAACTAACTATTTCTCCGTAACTTACGAGGAACACTTGGCAAACATTGAAAAATATTTACGCTAGTCTTAAATGATAAACTTAGTTTAATTTTAAAAACGTATCACTTGATTGTGTCATTTGAAATTAATATTTATCAACTGAATGATACGGATCTCGAGTTGCATTAGTGTAACCCCTAACAGATAAGAGCGGAGTGATTTAATGACTATGTCATTTGATCACTCCGCTTTTTTCCGTCTATGCACCGTGCAGCCGGTTGTATGTCCATAGCTACCATAGAGTATGAACTAGGTGCGAATCACTATTTGATTCACTAACCCCCATGCGATCAGACGTAGCCACAATTGAAGTGTCAATTGTGGCTACGGTCTACTAGAGATGAAAAAAATATTATTTCGGCCATTTCTTATATCTTAAGTGTTGGTAGATTCTTAAAGATATCTATAATTCAGCGTTTGCAGGGGGCTAGAGCCATGCAATTAATTTCCATATGGGAAGATATCAATAATTTTTAATTTGTGATTTACACTACTTGTATAGCCTTTTACTGTAATAGAGTAGGCTAGAGTTAAAACGAAAATGGAGAACTAGTTAAGTTATATCAGCTTTGCTTATGCAAGTTCGTTTTTTTGTTGATTTTAAAGTCTAGCTAACTGGTCTTCTGTAATTAACCCTTTGATGAAAAATTAGTCAAAGATTTTGATGTTTCTTTTAATGAATGGTCTTACTGGAATTAGGAAATAACTGGTTAGTTGCCCCAATAAGATCAAAAGTTGCCCCAATCAAAGGGAAAGTTGCCTCAATCGAAACAGAAGTTGCCCCAAACATGGCAGAAGTTGCCCCAATCAGAACAAAAAGTTGTCTTAATCAAGTGAAATAATCCATTGTAGGTTGAAATGAGCGTTTTTCATCGATCTTAGCCGTACATTCGTCGAGCAAAAGATGACAGTTTACGCTATCTTTATATTCAAGAACCATATGAATTATGATAACAAGTATTTTTTGTTAATCTACCCATTCCCAAGTCTGATCGAAATGTCCGCACAATGGGACCTTATCACTTCCAGAACGTCAACAAATTCTATGCAGACTATAAAGGATGGATATAACAATTTAATGGGTTTGAAACCAAATAATTGGACAATTACCTTATTTGGTTTCAAGTATTAGAATGTATTCAGCTCCAGAGAAATGAAATCACTTTTGGAAGACTTGATTATTAAAGGGAATCTAATACAAAATACCGAAACATATGTTACACTCAGGCTATCTAAATTCACGATCAACTAGCAATGCATATTACGGAACAAGGAGTGATGAAAATGACTACTTGCGTGAACTGCAACAATAAGTGGAGTTGGAAACAAACGATTAAAAAAACCACAACATTGAATCCTTCGATGACTTGCCCTTTTTGTGAGGAAGAACAATATCAAACACAAAAATCAAAAATGAAAATTGGTTTTTTAACTCCTATCGTTTTATTACCACTTCTGATTCAAATTTTCTTTGACATTCCAGATGCTATCTTACTTAGCTTATTTCCTGTTTTAGTCGTTATAGTTTTGCTCTCATATCCGTTTTTAGTAGAGTTGAGCAACAGAGAAGAATATACTAACTTCTTTAGGGATAAACGCTGAAATTAATTTACCCCTAAATAAGGGGCGTTAGTTTAATAAGATAATAATTCGAAATAGAACCTCCAATTTATTGGGAGTTCTATTTTTTAACAAGAAAGTATATGAATTTAGAGTGCTAAGAACCCAGTGTCAGTGTTCATGGTATTTTTATTAATATCAAGATGTGATCTCCTTTTTAAAAACACACGTTTCATCTTGAATTTCCAGTGAAAGTGAATTTTATTCAGTGATAGATTCTTGTTTAGTAATTCGATTAGTTTATGTGTTAGTACTTCTATTTTTAAAACATATTGTCATCACTGTTGTTTTATAACCAGGTGAATGATTGAAGGGAAGGGGTGCGCGACTAGTTAATACTATGTTCTTGCTTAAAGGACCGGGCATACTGTGCCCGGTTTTTCTTACAAAATAAGAAAGTATATGACTTTAGTGAGCCATGAATACAGTATTCTCGGTATTGTAAGGAGTAGGTTCTAGTATGATACCATTGATTTTCGCTCCAGGCGGACGCTATCCACGGGGCGGGCAGGCGCCGCCTTCCGCATCAATCAAGTAAATGTTTTCTAATTGATCATAAAAGAAAATACAACGTAAAAAGAAGGGAGTGCAGAAAGTCACTGGTACTTTAAATAATAGAAAAATGCAGTGGTTTGCATCATGAACACTGAAATTCTGGTATTTTGAGCAAGTATTTCTCTTTTTAGAAATAGGCTTTGGATGCCTCACGATTCAAATAATTGTTACTAAAAATAGAATACGTTGCAATGATGGATAAATACACACTAGTTGATTGAAGTGCAGGTGGCGACTTCTGCGGGAAGAGCATGAGTTGAAGGCCCCGGAGGAACGCAGTGACGAGGAGACTGAAACCATGCCCGCGAAAAGCGTCCACCGTAACGGAAATAAACGGGATTCTATGGTTACCCTTCTTAAAAGGGCCGGGCATACTGTGCTCGGTTTTTCTTAGCCTAATATCAACATTGAACTATAACAGAGCCTACTTTTTAAAAAAGAAGGGTAGTAAATCGCTTTCCTTCTTTATTTATGATAAAATTGGGTGAAATTTTTGTGCATTAAAGGAGTTAATTTGGAAATGAATTCTTCACAATCCTACATTACTTCACATATCAAAAGTAGATCAGAATTTCTATCGAACATGGAAAAGTTTGCAATGGAGCAGCACATCCCTATTATGGGGATAGTTGGTATTGAAGCGCTTTTACAGTTTCTTCGTTTGCAACAACCTAAATCGATTCTGGAAATTGGTTCTGCTATCGGTTATTCAGCAATTCGAATGGCGTTTACTTTACCTGAATCCATGGTAACAACTATTGAGAGAGACGATGCGAGAGTCCTTTTAGCAGCAAACTACTTGGAACAAGCTGAAATGTCAGACCGTATTCAAATAGTACATGGCGATGCATTAGAGATTGATTTTACTACGTTTACTCATCAACATTATGATGCATTATTTATAGATGCTGCAAAAGGTCAATATCAACGATTTTTTGACAAGTATTCACCACTCGTTCCTAGCGGTGGTGTTATTTATTGTGATAATATGCTCATGCATGGTTTTACAGAAATGGATGCTCAAGATGTTCCAAGAAGAAAAAGAACGATGGTAAGAAATTTGCAACAGTTTACAAAGTGGCTAATGAGTCATGATGAATATGAAACAACGTTCCTCCCTATAGGTGATGGGATTACAATTAGTATAAAGAGGTGAATCCCATTAGAAAACCAGAATTACTAGTAACTCCGCATTCAATATCTCACTTAGAACAGTTAATTGAAGCGGGTGCAGATGCCTTTTTGGTTGGAGAACAACAATTTGGTCTGCGTCTAGCAGGTGAGTTTTCAATTGAAGATATTGAAGAGTCAGTCGCGCTTGCACACGCTGCTAATAAGAAGATATATGTAGCAATGAACGCCCTTTATCATAATGATCGGGTTGAATCATTAAGGCCTTACATGGAAAGATTGGCGTCTCTTGGAGTTGATGGAGTCACTTTTGGGGACCCAGCTGTCATAATGGTTAAACGGGAAGCAGGAATTGAGATTCCGCTTCATTGGAATACAGAAATGACTGCCACAAACTGGTTCACTGCGAACTATTGGGGCAGACGCGGAGCTAATCGTGCTGTCTTAGCGCGAGAATTAAGCATGGATGAAGTCATTGAAATTAAAGAGAACGCTGAAGTTGCTATTGAAATACAAGTACATGGAATGACATGTATGTTCCAATCAAAACGATCACTGCTAGGCAATTACTTTTTATATCAAGATAAAGCAATGGAAGTCGAGAATCGCACAAAAAATAAAAACATGTTTTTACACGACAAAGAACGCTTTAATAAATATCCAATTTATGAGGACCTCAACGGTACACATATATTTAGTCCAAATGATATGTGCATGATAGATGAGCTTAGTGATCTGATGGAAGCGGGTATTGATTCGTTTAAAATTGATGGAGTTTTACAAGAACCAACTTATGTGACTAAAGTAACAAACCTCTATCGTCAAGGGATTGATGCGTATATGGATTCACCATCGAAATACGAATCGATAAAAAGTAAATTACTACTGGAAATAGAAGAAATGCAACCGGAACTTCGTCCACTCGATACCGGCTTTTTCTTTAAAGAAACTGTGTATTGAGGAAGGAGGAAATTACATGGCATTGCTTAAACATGACCAAATTAGCAAAATCATTGATGGTAAACGAGTCATAATTAAAAAGCCAGAACTTCTCGCACCTGCAGGAGATTTAGAAAAATTAAAAATTGCCATTCATTATGGAGCTGACGCTGTTTTTATTGGTGGTCGAGAATTCGGATTACGTTCGAATGCCGGAAACTTCTCAATGGATGAAATGCATGAAGCGGTTGAGTTTGCTAATAACTACGGGGCAAAGATATATGTTACAACAAATATTTTTGCTCATAACGAAAATATGGATGGTTTAGCAGAATACTTAAAGAATATTGAAACTGCTGGTGTGAAGGGGATAATCGTGGCAGACCCATTGATTATTGAAACGTGTCGTATAGAAGCGCCTAAACTAGAAATTCATTTAAGTACTCAACAATCACTTTCTAACTGGAAAGCTGTGCAATACTGGAAAGATGAGGGGTTACATCGCGTTGTACTAGCACGTGAAACGAGTGGCGACGAAATCCAAGAAATGAAAGAGAAAGTTGACATAGAAATTGAATCTTTTGTTCATGGAGCGATGTGTATTGCCTATAGTGGTCGATGCACATTATCGAATCATATGACTGCTCGGGACTCGAATCGTGGTGGATGTTGTCAGTCTTGTCGTTGGGATTATGATTTATATAAAGTGAATGATGAAGAAGAAATTCCATTATTTAGTGATGGGGACTCGCCATTTGCAATGAGTCCAAAAGACTTGAAATTAATTGAATCCATTCCTCGCATGATTGAATTAGGGATTGACTCATTGAAAATAGAAGGTAGAATGAAGTCTATTCACTACGTAGCAACAGTAGTGAGTGTCTACAGGAAAGTAATTGATGCATATTGTGAAGATCCAGAAAATTTTATAATCAAACATGAATGGTTAGAGGAACTAGAGAAGTGTGCTAACAGAGATGCTGCTAGTGCTTTCTTTAATGGAGAACCAACCTTTAAAGAACAAATGTATGGTGTTCATGGTCGGAAAACAAAAATGGACTTTATAGGTCTCGTATTGGATTACGATCAAGAAACAAAAATGGTTACACTTCAACAACGAAATATCTTTAAATCAGGTCAAGAAGTGGAATTTTTTGGCCCCGATATTGTAAACTTCCGTATGACTGTTAAAAAACTATGGGATGAAAAAGGCAATGAACTTGATGTCGCACGGCATCCATTGCAAATCGTGCGTTTTAAATCCGACATTCCGGTATTTCCACATAACATGATGAGAAAGGAGCTTGTACGATGAGATTTAAGCGCCCAATTGTTATTGGTATTGCTGGTGGCTCGGGATCTGGGAAAACGAGTGTTACTAAAGCTATTTATGACGTGTATAAAGAAAAATCAGTTGTAGTAATTGAACAAGATTTTTATTATAAAGATCAAAGTCACTTGGAATTTGAAGAGCGTCTAGCTACAAACTATGATCATCCATTAGCGTTTGATAATGATTTATTAATTGAACATCTTCATCAACTTCTTAAACGTAATTCAATTGAGAAGCCTGTTTATGATTATTCTCTACATACTCGTTCGTCAGAGATGATTCTGATTGAGCCTAAAGATGTAATCATCTTAGAAGGAATATTGGTGCTAGAAGATGAGAACTTACGCAATTTAATGGACATTAAGTTATTTGTCGACACGGATTCTGATTTACGTATCATTCGACGGATATTAAGGGACATTAATGATCGTGGTCGTTCAATAGAATCTGTTGTCGAACAATATTTATCGGTTGTTCGTCCAATGCATAATCAATTTATTGAACCGACTAAACGTTATGCAGATGTTATCATTCCAGAAGGTGGACAAAATCAAGTTGCAATTGATTTAATGGTTACGAAAATTAAAACAATTCTTGAATCTGACACCATTGTGTAATATGATTGTGAAAGACTGCCAAATTATCTAAATACTATACTGCATATTAAATCTGTACGAAGCATAGAATCTTTAGGATTCAGCAAGTATTTGAAGGAGTGAAAGACATTGTCAAACGAGAAACAATACCCAATGACCGCTGTTGGGAAAAAGAAATTATCGGATGAATTAGAATTTTTAAAAACAGTAAAGCGTAAAGAAGTAGTGGAGCATATAAAAGTTGCACGAAGCTTCGGAGACTTATCAGAGAACTCAGAGTATGATTCTGCAAAAGAAGAACAAGCCTTTGTCGAAGGACGGATTTCAACATTAGAATCCATGATTCGCAATGCTGTCATAATTGAAGATGAGAAAAATAACGATAAGGTATCTCTTGGGAAAAGGGTATCCTTTTTCGAACTTCCTGATGGCGAGGAAGAAACATATACAATCGTTGGTTCTGCAGAAGCTGACCCTATGGAAGGCTTAATTTCAAATGATTCACCTATCGCTAAAAGCATACTTGGCCGTTCAGTGGGCGAACAAGTAAAAGTACAAACTCCAGCTGGCGAAATGGACGTTAAAATTATATCAATAAATTAATATGAATAACAATCCACTCCCTGTACAATGGGTGTGGATTTTTTCAGAATTAAGAAAACATAAGTTTTAAACTAGCTAAACCTTATAATAAGTAGCGGTTATGCCTACCTAGAAGCGCCTCCTGGGACCCTTAAGGGGGATAGAAAGGCGGATTTTAAGTCTTTCATCCTTCGTGAACCGGTCTAAAAAAAGACGGCGCTATGCGCTTTTCTTATTGCAAAGGGGATATCAATGACAATTGAAAAAAAACAATCCATCACGCAGTTCGGTCTAACAAACTTACAGGAAGAGTTAGATTATTTGAAATCGATAAAACGTAAAGAAGTGATTGGACGCATTAAAGCATCTCGTTGTTATGGATTAATTGAAAACTCCGATTATGAAACGGCTCGTGAAGATCAAGCGTTTCTAGAAAGTCGTATCTTTACTATTGAAACAATAATTCGCAATGCAGTGATTATTGATCCGTCTAAACATGACTCCGACGTTGTCCAAATAGGTTGTACAGTGACTATTCAAGAAATTCCAGGTGGAGAATTTGAGACGTACACTATTGTTGGTTCAGCAGAAGCGAACCCACTTGAAGGCCGCATTTCTAAAGATTCACCCATTGCTCAAAAAGTTTTAGGGAAATTGGTCGGTGAAGAAGTAAATGTAAAAATACCGAGTGGGAAAATAACTATACGAATTGTATCGATTACTTAGGACTTAGGATGTAATTGGATGATAATGAAATTGGAAAAGTTGCAACCAAATTCAATGATCTCGATCTGTGTTCATGAGGGAGTAATTTGGTATTATCCCATTCTAAAGAAAAGATGGCTTCTTTTTTTCAAATGAAACATTTCTTTAACACTTTCGTCTAATTAATAGCTGTATTTATGTTATTATTTTGTATAGTAGATAAGGGGAGGTCCGAAGATGACAAACAACCAGCGTCGATATACCTCGAGAAGTAACCGACCAAATAAACAGAATAGCACAAACAAGATTCTAAATGTGCTTATAGCTGTTGTTGTCGTACTGATTGTAATTACCGCTGGATTCATTTTCCTTGGTAACGATGATCCAGAACTAGCTGACAATAAAAACAATACAAAAGATACTGAGTCTACCGTTAGTAACGCGGAAGAAGGGTCCAAAAAAACTGATGACCCAGAGACAGATACTCAAAATGAAGAAACTGTAATTGGATCTGAAGAAGTTGTGCCAGAAGAAGAAACTACAGAGGGTAATGAAGAAGAAACTACGACTACTACAGGTGGAACAGTTACTTCAACGCCTACAAATGATCCACTAGTTGCAGAAAGAATTGTTAATACTGCATGGAAGCCCATTGGTACATCACAAACAGGTGAACATACCTCTGTTTATCAAGAGGGACATTTGGACTGGAGTGAAAAGTTACAAGCACTTGCATATACAACAGGGTTATCTGAAAGCAATATGATTGTTTGGAGAATTGAAAATGGCGGAGGTCCACAAAAATCCGTTGGTATCGTATCGTCAAATGATAAAGAAGAAAAGTATCGTGTGTATTTAGCATGGGTAGACGGTGAAGGATGGAAACCTGAAAAGCTTGAAACCTTAAAAACATTGGACGGCGCTTATTGACTTTCAGCGCCGCTTTTATTATTTTTAGGGAAGTGTTTTGTAAAACGAGGAGGACTTTAATTGAAAATAGCCGTTATAGGTGCGATGGAAGAAGAAGTTGAAGCATTACGTTTAGCCATTCAAAATCCAAAAACTACAGTCATTGCAAACAGTGAATATACTGAAGGTGTATATGCCGGACATGATATCGTATTACTAAAGAGTGGTATTGGAAAAGTAAATGCGGCGATGTCTACATCAATTTTACTGCATCATTTTAAGCCTGATGCAGTTATTAACACAGGTTCAGCAGGGGGTTTTGATGCGGAACTTGAAGTAGGAGCAATTGTTATTTCTGATGAAGTACGTCACCATGATGTTGATGTAACTGCTTTTGGTTATGAAATGGGACAAGTTCCTCAACTCCCAGCAGCTTTCATTTCTGATGCTAAACTGCGTAAAATTGCGGAAGAGGCTGTAGAAGAATTGGGACAACTTCAATTTGCAACCGGACTTATTGCAACGGGAGATTCGTTTATGAGCGACCCAGAACGTGTTAACAGCGTTCGAATGTATTTCCCTCACATGAAGGCTGCAGAAATGGAAGCAGCTGCTGTTGCGCAAGTTTGCTATCAATTTAAAGTGCCTTTTGTAGTCATTCGTTCTCTATCTGATATTGCTGGAAAAGAATCTTCGATTAGTTTTGAGGAATTCCTACCAACAGCCGCTAAACACTCTACCGAAATTGTTTTAAAGGTAATTAGCAAATTGACAGTATAATTTATATTTAAAATAAAGAATGGCGATTAGGATCTCTGTCAATATCAATATCAAGAGAGTTATTCTCGTGTTTAAACAATTGATACAACTTTACCAACGCGCGCTTTTCAATTCGAGAGACATAGCTCCGAGAAATATTTAATTGCTTGGCGATTTGTTTTTGAGTCATGGTTTCAAATTGATGCAAACCGTAACGACGTTCGATAATTTCAATTTCGCGTTTTTCTAATTTGTCTAAGTGTCGATACAACCTTGCCATTTGCTCTTTTTGTTCCAAGGTTTGTTGGGCGGTATCATCGTCGGTTTGGAGCAAATCGGTGATTTCGAGTGAATGGCCATCTTTATCAGTACCAATTGGTTCATAGAGCGAGACGTCTTTTTGGACTTTCTTTTGAGAACGTAAATGCATGAGGATTTCGTTTTCGATGCAACGAGCAGCGTATGTGGCGAGTCGGGTTTTTTTATCTGGCGTGTAGCTTGCAACAGCTTTCATTAATCCGATGGTTCCGATTGAAATGAAATCATCAAGTTGTTCGTGTTTGGGATGAAATTTTTTGACGATATGTGCAACAAGTCGCATATTACGTTCAATTAATTCATGTTTGGCTTCTTCCTCACCAGCTAAACAACGTTTCACATAAATTGCCTCTTCTTCTTGGGATAGGGGCTTTCGGAATGCCTGACCTTTCAAGTAACCGATAAAAACAGGAATCTCAAACCATAACTGCATGACAGCAGACAATAATCCACTCATGATGAACGTGCACCTCCATGTCGTCTTTTGTCACTATATGATAGAGGTGTAGAAAGAATGAAAAAACGACCACAATTTGTGGTCGTTACACTTTTTTGATTGTAAAATTACTAACCATTAGAATTGCCAATATAGGCAACAAAAACATATACAAGACTAAAGGAAATACAGACATACCAAAATATGAAAGCGTTAGAAGAGTACCTGCAGCGGTAATTGGAAGTCCGATAAAGTAGCTACTCGATTCCATTGTATTAAATCGAGCTAAGCGAAAAGCACCGCTAGAAATATAAATGACAGTAATGACCATGCCAGCTACTCCAAATTCAAATAAAGCAATCATATAAATAAGAATTGCAGGAGCAACTCCGAATGAGATAATATCACTCATTGAATCAAGTTGTTTTCCAAGTTCTGATTCTTGACCAAATTTTCGAGCAATTATACCGTCAAAACGGTCTAATAAAGCTGCAATAAATATAAATAGCACACTATAGCTGTATGATTCATTTAATGTGGTCATGATTGAGGCACCACCAAAAGATAAATTTCCAATGGTAATCATATTTGCCGTATTGACTTTCATTTTTTTGATTGTGTTATCCAGTCGTTGAAATAAAAACATCGGACAAACTCCTTAGTGTTTATAGATATCATTTAATTATACTTCTTTCAGGTAAGAAAAGGTAGAACATAATTAGGTTAGGTGGGATAATATGAAACGGAAAGTATATCAAATGTTAATTGAATTGACTAATGGAAGATGGTCCTCGCAAGCTATTCAACGATTTGCCAAATCAAGCTTGAGTAAAAAAGTAATTCCATCTTATATTCGTACATACGGAATACAAATGCACGAAGTTTCACAATCTATTGAAACCTTTCCAACTTTGCATGACTTTTTTATTCGGGAAATCGATTCCAAGCATCGCCCAATCGCAGATGGTGAATTGGTCGCAAATAGTCCTGTAGATGGAAAAGTGGAATCTGTAGGTTCTATCACGTCGACTGGCACGTTTGTAGTAAAAGAGAAATCGTATACAGTGACTGATCTTCTAGGTAATGCTGAGCAAGCACTGTCTTACGTAAACGGTACCTATATGGTGTTTTATTTAAGTCCAGCTGATTATCATCGAATTCATAGTCCGGTCAACGGTCATGTCAAAAAACAATTGACGATTGGTGAAAAATCGTACCCAGTGAATCAATCTGGCCTAACTTATGGGAAAGCCCCGATTAGTGGGAATTATCGTCAAATCACACATTTAATATGTCCTAACCTCAAAAAATGCGCTGTCATTAGTGTTGGTGCAATGTTCGTGAATTCAATTCAAATTACCAATTCATCAAGAGACTGGAAAAAGGGTGAAGAAATTGGTTACTTCACTTTTGGTTCTACAGTTGTTTTACTATTTGAAAAAGATGCTTTTCAAATGGATTCATCTATCACTGCAGGTAGTAGGGTCCGAGTGGGTGAGATAATCGGGAGTATGGTATAATCAGTACAGAAAATGTTGAACGGAGTGTGTCACGGTGTACAAAAAATTTTTACCAAGTGAATTTGTTAATAGTGTATTTGACATTTCACCTGAGAAATTACTTAATAAACAAATACGTGGAATTATAACAGATTTAGACAATACACTTGTCGAATGGGATCGGCCAGACGCAACACCAAAACTTGTGAACTGGTTACAAAGCATGAAAGCCGCAGGGATTCAGGTGATTATTGTTTCTAATAATAATGAACTAAGAGTTAAATCTTTCGCTGATCCACTTGGGATTCCATTTATATATAAAGCACGTAAACCGATGGGGAAAGCGTTTCGTAAGGCACTTAACTTAATGGATGTGAAACGTGAAGAAGTTGTCGTAATAGGAGACCAACTTCTAACTGATGTTGTAGGTGGTAATCTAATAAAGTTGCATACGATCTTAGTAGTGCCAGTAGCTAAATCGGACGGATTTTTCACAAGATTTAATCGATTGGTAGAGCGCAGGATTTTTAAAACGTTAAAAAGAAAAGGTTATGTTACTTGGGAGGAAGAAGTTTGACAACTATACAATCTTGTATTGGATGCGGAATTCACATACAAACGGATGATATCAAAGCACCTGGTTATGCACCAAAATCTTCATTGGAAAAAGAAACGATCATTTGCCAGCGTTGTTTTCGCTTAAAAAATTATAATGAATTACAACCTGTTTCTTTAACAGACGATGATTTTTTACGTATTTTAAACAGCCTTGGAAATGAACAAGGACTAATCGTGAAAATCATCGATATTTTTGATTTTAATGGTAGCTGGTTACCTGGTTTGCATCGCTTTGTTGGAAATAATCCAATTTTACTAGTGGCCAATAAAGTAGATTTGCTACCTAAATCAGTTAAAAAACATCGTGTAATTAAATGGCTTCAACAAGAAGCAAAAAAATTAGGATTGAAACCTGTCGAAGTCATGTTAGTAAGTGCACATAAAGGTACCGGCATGGTTGAAGCGATGGAAGCAATTGATCGTCTTCGCGAAGGTAAAAATGTCTATGTAGTTGGCTGTACAAACGTTGGTAAATCAACGTTTATAAACCGTGTCATCAAACAAGTAACTGGCGAAAAAGAAGTAATTACAACGTCTCATTTCCCAGGAACTACACTTGATTTAATTGAAATTCCACTTGATGATAATCAATCTCTTTACGATACGCCAGGGATTATTAATCACCATCAAATGGCGCATTATTTAGATTCGTCTGAACTTAAATGGATTACACCAAAACATGAAATCAAACCGAAAATATTCCAACTGAATAATGGACAAACATTATTCTTAGGTGGTTTAGCTCGATTTGACTTTCTACAAGGCGAACGCTCATCATTCACGGTGCATATTTCAAATGAATTAAATATTCATCGTACGAAACTGGAAAATGCAGACACCTTATATGCGGAACATTTAGGCGCTATGCTAGCACCACCATCTACACAATTCAAAGAACAATTCCCACCGCTCGTTCGTCGTGAGTTCTCCATTAAAGCGGAGAAGACGGATATTGTATTTTCAGGTTTGGGGTGGATTACCGTTAACCAACCCAATGTGGTTATCGCAGCATATGCACCTAAAGGCGTAGAGATACAAATTCGTCCATCGCTAATTTAGGGGGGAATGGAATTGAAAAAATGGTATGCTGTTATCGGCGATCCTATTTCTCACTCCATGTCACCACAAATGCATTGTCAGTGGTTCGAGGATCTAAAAATAGACGCCACATATATTCCTTTGCATGTTAAGGCAGAAGAGCTAGCTAATGCTGTTCAATCATTAAAATGTTTAGGCGCAAGTGGTTGGAATGTGACAATTCCTCATAAAGAGACAATTTTGCCTTTATTGGATCGAATCGATTCGACTGCTGCAATAATGGGCGCTGTGAATACAGTCGTAGTGGAAGAGGATAAAACATTAACCGGATATAATACGGATGGCATTGGGTTTGTAAATTCTTTAGAAGAAGCAATCGGTCCAATGCTGAAAGAACTTCCGGTACTAATTATAGGTGCTGGTGGAGCTGCACGTGGGATTGCATTTGCATTAAAAACCCAAGGATATACAAGTATATCTTGTGCAAACCGCAGCATTTTAAATGCACAACGTCTGATTGATGATGTAGTAGGTGTGAGAGCGTTGTCACTTGAACTAGCTGAAGAGGAACTAGCTATGTTTCAAATTATTATACAAACAACACCAGCAGGTATGAAATCTTCTAAAATAGACAAACCGTTGTCTCTTAAAAATATAAGATCTTCAGCAATTGTTGCTGACATTGTGTATAATCCATTATTGACACCATTTTTGGCGGAAGCAAAAGATCGAGGAGCACGTTGTTTAAGTGGAGTGGGGATGTTCGTACATCAAGGAGCTTACTCATTTCAAAAGTGGACAAATCGCAAACCAGATACGAAGCAAACCATAGAGCAAGTCAAACTAATACTAGGAGGTCCACATGTTAACAGGTAAGCAAAAACGTTTTTTACGAAGTGAAGCACATCATTTATCCCCTTTATTCCAAGTCGGAAAAGGTGGAGTAAATGAACATTTAATTAAGCATATTGAAGAAGCAATAGAAACTCGTGAACTAATCAAAATCAGCATTTTGCAAAATTGTGAAGACGATAAGCAAGAGGTAGCTGAACAACTAGCAAACGACACGAAATCCGAACTGGTCCAGTTGATTGGTTTAACAATTGTGTTATACAAACCTTCAAAAAATAATAGAAAAATCGTCTTACCTACAAAAGGATGACGATAAAAAAAGTGTGCATTTTTGGTGGAACCTTTAATCCGCCACATATTGGACATTTAATCATGGCAAATGAAGTATTTCATGCACTTAATTTTGATGAGATTCGGTTTATGCCAAATGCCAAACCACCTCATAAAGAATCAACACATCTTGTGACCGGTGAACATCGTATTAAGATGTTAGAGCTTGCTACTCAACCATTTCCATATTTTCAAGTTGATACACTTGAAATTATGCGGGGAGGTGTATCGTACACATTCGATACGATGCAGGAATTGCAAAAGCGTGAACCGCAAACACAGTTCAGCTTTTTAATTGGTGCGGATATGATTGCTTATTTAGACAAATGGTATAAGATTGATCAGCTTGTTGAACATTTCCATTTGATTGGTGTTCATCGATTAGGATACCAAGGAGAACAAGCAAAATATCCGGTAACAATAATTAATGCTCCACTAATTGACCTTTCTTCAACGTTATTACGAAATCGTTTGAAAGAAAGAAATGATGTTACTTTGTTAATTCCTGAAAATGTACAAACTTATATTCGCCAGGAGAAATTGTATGAATAGAAATCTAATGTTAAATTCTATAAGAACAAGAATGCCTGAAAAACGTTATGTACATACTATAGGTGTAATGAATACTTCGATTCGATTAGCGAAAGTTTATGGAGGTTCTGAAAAAGATGTGGAACTTGCTGCAATTTTGCATGATGTCGTGAAATATTCAGACCGTGAATGGATGAAGAAAGTAATAGTGGAACAACAAATGGAGCCAACCTTACTAGCATTTCATCATGAGCTGTGGCATGCTCCAGTTGGTGCATACGTTGCTAAACATGAATTTGATGTAATGAATCAAGATGTATTAAATGCAATTTGCTATCACACCACAGGACGAAAAGGCATGAGCAAACTTGAAAAAATTATTTATTGTGCTGATATGATTGAACCTAATCGCCAATTTCCTGGTGTTGAAGATTTAAGACAGCAGGATGAACTCGGACTCAACGAATTAATGAAAGCTTGTATAAAGCATTCTATTGAATTTTTAATTACAAAAAACCAACCGGTATATCCGGATTCCATTCATTGTTATAATGATTTGGTTACACGAAAGGAAAATGACTGAATGACAGAGCCAACTTTATTAGAATTATCATACAAAGCAGCAGATGACAAACGTGCTGAAGATATCATCGTATTAAATATGAAGGGTGTATCTTTACTAGCAGATTATTTTATCATTTGTCATGCAAATTCTGACCGTCAAGTACAAGCTATTGCAAAAGAAATGGCAGATCAGGCTGAGAAATCTGGTTTCCCTGTTAAACGTTTAGAAGGATTTGACGCGGCACGCTGGATATTAGTGGATATGGGTGATGTGGTAGGACATGTCTTCCATAAAGATGAACGCCAATTTTATAATTTAGAACGTTTATGGGGAGATGCACCAATCATCTCTGTAGATACAGAAGTGTAATGTCTAGTTATAAAGAGTTTGCTCATATTTACGATGCATTAATGACCGATATCCCATACGATAAGTATGTTGATAAGGTTGTTTCAAGTGTTGAAAATGTAAAAGGTAAATCTTTATTAGACGTCGGCTGTGGAACTGGAGTCCTGTCTGCGAAATTTGCAGAACAGGGTTTTCTTGTTCAAGGCGTAGATCTTTCTGGAGAAATGTTAGCAATCGCCTCAAATCGATTTCAAAAAGAAGGCTTAAACATCCCTTTATTTCATCAGAGCATGACTGAATTAGATGGATTTCAAGAAGTGGATGTCGCAATTCTTGCGATCGATTCGCTAAATTACCTGGAAGATGAAACACAAATTCTGCAAACGCTTCATGGAATTTATAAGTTATTAAAAGAAGGTGGTCATCTATTTTTTGATGTTCATTCTATTTATAAAATGGATGAATTGTTTTTAGATGGACCATTTACATATGAAGATGAACATGTTGCTTATATTTGGCATACTGAAAATGGGGAATTTCCTCATTCTGTTTATCACGATTTAACGTTTTTCATCAAAAATAGTAATGGAACATATGACAGGTTTGAAGAAAGTCATTTCCAACGATCATATGATGTAAGTTCCTATCTTGCATTTTTAAAAGAGGCTGGATTTTCACATGTTGAGGTAACTGCTGATTGGGAGGCTCAATCTCCTGAAAATGATACTGAACGTATTTTTTTCCATGCGATAAAATAATAGTCGTTTTGATTAAGCGTTACTCTACTAACGTTCCCAATAAGTTTATAGGTACTACAAATTAAGGGCTGTCTAAAAAGTCATAGAAAATGACTTTTTGGGCAGCCCTCTTTTCATATAAAAATAACGCTGTCGATTTCCGTTTCAGTCGGACGCTTTCCGCGGGC
>NZ_ALJG01000351.1 GCF_000286315.1 Paenisporosarcina sp. TG20
GTCCGCCTGTAACGGAAATCACTAGACTTTAATAGAAGGCTATCTTATAAAGGACCGGGCGTACTTTGCCCGGTTTTTCTTAAATGTAGAAAGTTATGCCATAAACTGAGGTGTTATGGTACTAACATTATAAAATGTGCATTCTTTGGTAACACTCTGGGAATTTGCCCGATTTTTCTTATGGTTTGGGTCGAATTTGGACAACTTTTTGTGCGATAGGGGCAACTTTTGGCTCGATTGGGGCAACAAACCAATTATCTCCTAAATTTCGTAATGGTTTTATGGGGCAAATAGTTTTTTCGTTGCAACTTTTCGCGTTTAGTTGCAACTTTTCACGTTTCGTTGCAACTAACCAATTTCCTCCTAATTTGATCCTCTTCGGTTTTAAAAAAGACCTGAATCGCTCTGTAAGCGATTCAAGTCTATTTAATGGAATAAACGATAAAATATCGATGTCCGATAGCTAGTCATGATGTGGTTGCCAACTGCCAGAGAAAGGATCGCAAATACCCTATCTCTGGTCTCGTGAATGGGTAATATTTACGTCAAATGGCGGTGTGCTCACTACTTCAAAGGTGGCAGAAGCCAGCTTGACTCTTCCTGAACTACGTTCTATCTCTTCGAGAATGCCTGTGAATAACTCATCTTTCATGATTCTTCGTCTTTTATATTCAACGACATATCTAAGCGTGAATTCCACCCAGTTATCGTTGACAGCTAACGTCACCAAAGGCTTAGTGGTCGCATCTTCAATGACGAATTTCCTCATCATTAATTCCCAGTATTCTCTTGCGAATTCATTATATTCTCCAGTTTTTTCGTCAGCAACTTTATATATCAATTCTCTTGCTAAAGTATACTCACTGCCGAATTTCACAGGTATAGTTAGCTCATCCCACAGAAATGGGAAATCGGTTGAATAATTATAAACAGGTTGTGTAAACACGAAGCTGTTAGCGATTTTTACTATTCTGCCGTTATATAAATCGCCATCAACCCATTGACCAACTTCCATAACAGTTGTTCTAAGCACACCTAGATCAATAACATCTCCGGTTACACCACCAAGCTGAACCCGATCACCTGTTTTAAACATTCCACCCATTAAAATTGTCAGCCAACCTGCAATACTGGCAATCACTTCTTTTAAAGAAAAAGCAATGCCTGCACTTGCAACACCAAGAACAACAGTGATACCTCCGAGCATATCGCTGTAAAGGATAGCTAAAAAAATAACAATCAGAATATAGCCAAAAATATTCATTGTCTTTTTAGTTTTATACCAGTTACTGTGATCCTTTACATAGCGTTGGGCAGTTTTTTTCAAACCAGTAATAAAAAAGGTGATTATAACAACGCCTAATAATGCGATTAGGAACTTATATATAGTAGTATTCGACATGATAGTATCTACTAGTTCATTCATTTCATAATCTCCTCTAGATCGATCTTATAAATCATTTACCCCTGAAAAGGCAAGGCAAACCCAATAACTGAATAGATTAACGGTTGATATAAAATGAATAAACAAACAGATAATCTAAAACCCCTGACATCACTTGAATGGTCATTAAGAAATGCTCCCCAACATGAAAAAAGTAATAATAAGCATGACAAACTTTCGTTATACTAATGTGAATTATCAGATTATAATTAAAATTAGTCAAGTAATGCAATTATGAGTTTTACTAAATTAATTTTAGAAGGGTTCATTTAATGACTATAATAGCCCATTTCTGGAACCACAGATATTGGGAAATCAGTAAGTATTGCAGAAGCAGTCAATTAACAAAACATTTGAAAAAACATATTAAAAATATTTGAAACAGGTATGATGATAGAGTAACAAAAAATTATTTAATGAAAAGGAGAAATATATGAAAAAAATTGTTAAGATTCTTGCGTCGATTAGCTTAATGCTTGCCGTTATTACTCCAACAGTTTCTCCAGCAACCAGCGTTCAAGCTGCTATAAATGGAGAAGTTGTCATTAATGAAATTGCTTGGATGGGGACCTCTGTAAGTTATAACGATGAATGGATTGAACTCTATAATAATACTAATACTTCCATTTCTTTAGAGGGCTGGATACTAAAGGCGACAGATGGTAGCCCGAATATTTCTTTAAGTGGAAACATCTCTGCAAAAGGCTACTTTATACTCGAAAGAACGGATGATTCAACTGTTTCTGAAGTATCTGCAAACCAGATTTATACTGGGGCAATGGGTAATTCTGGCGAAACATTCGAATTAATAGATTCAAGTGGTGTAGTTATTGATGAAGTTAACGCTTGGTATAGTGGTGACAATGATACTAAAGCGACAAAGGAGCGAATTGATCCTTTGGCTACTGGCTCAGATGCTGCCAACTGGAGTACGTCAACTGAAATTTATTTAGAGGGAATTGGATCTCCAGGTAAAATAAATTCCGGAACAATTGAAACCGGTGGATGTACTGATTCAGTTGAGCACCTAAATCAAGTTTCAGATGCCACGGATGCAATTAATGTGTACTTTAATAAATGTGCACTTGATCAATACGCGTCTCCCGGTAATGAAGCGAATTATAATGTGAATCTTGAAAATAGGTTACTTGAGCGAATATCGGGAGCACAAACGAGTATTGATTTTACTACATATGAAATCAATCTTCCTAAAATAGTGAATGCTCTTATCTTGAAAGCGTCAGAAGGCGTTGACGTGCGAGTAATTGCTGACTCGAAAAATGCATCTGATCCTAGCTATATTGAAAGGTTCGAATTAATGAGGCTTTATATAGAAGAGATGGTTCGTGGAAAAGACATGATAATTGGAACAGCTGATGATATAACAGTTTTATCAGAATCACCTATGTTGGCCGTTGAAGATTCAGTAAAACGAGCAAAACATGAACTACCCTCGTCACCGAACGACTTTCCTCTAAAGACTATTATGGTAGGAAATACTGAGATGATAGGCTATTTATTTGTAGAGGCTGAACAGAAGACGGATGGTAGTTATTATTCCCCATCGACGCAGATGCATAATAAATTTGCTCTTATCGATGATAAATGGGTATTTACTGGTAGCTGGAATTTCACAGTTACAGGGCTTTATGGGACTGATGAAAACATGAACATTGGTGTTCTTGATGGAAACCAACAGCATATCGTTGAAGTAAACTCTGCAGCATTGGCTCAAATTTATGAAACAGAGTTTAACGAAATGTGGGGGTCAGATACATTAACTCCTGATCTTCAGGTTTCCAATTTTAGCTCACGTAAAATTGATAATACCGTTCACCAGGTCACCGTGGGTGGTAAAAATATAGAAGTGTATTTCTCACCTGGAGACAATGCCATTGCAAGAATGGTAGAACTTATTAAGACAGAAGCTGATTATAAAACATATTTCACCATATTTGCATGGAGTGATCAGGCTTTAGTCGATGAGCTGAAAAATAAGTGGGAAGGATCTTATGAAGATTTGCAAGGGACTCTAACTGGATTCGATGTAAAAGGCGTATTTGACAGTAGCTTCTGGACTCAGTGGTGGTCCGCAAGTATCGAAATGACAGGCCAAACCGTTGCGGGAAGTGTCAACAATCCAAACACACGTTGGGCTAATGTTGCACCGGTATATAAAGATGCTGAATCTCGCAAGTTGCACAGTAAAACGATGATAGTTGATGCGGATACGGATAGCGATCCAACGGTTATTGTTGGTTCTACTAATTGGAGTACTAATGGAGAAGACATAAATGATGAGAACTTACTAATCATTCATGACGCTGATATCACGAATCAATTTTTACAGGAGTTCAATGCTCGCTATAAACAAGCAGGCGGTACAGTTTCCACTCCATAAAGATTAGAAGATGTGTAATTGGAGATATTGACTATATAAAATGTAAATAGCGGCTGAAATTGTATCTTCAGCCGCTACTTTTTATGAAGTCAGTGTCGATTCTCTCGTCCACAAAAATCAAAGGTTTAAGTAAAAGGGGGACTCTTGATGCAGAAACCAAAGTGGATCAAAAATAATTTTTATTCACCTACATACAACGATGAGGAATTATCATTCTTTCAAGACAAGGAAATCGAAAAAGTTCATCGATTTCAAAAAACACATAATGCTTTCACTGAAACGCCTTTACACCAGTTGAGTAATTTAGCTGAGTTTTTAAATGTTGCTGAAATTAGAGTAAAAGATGAGTCATATCGGTTTGGTCTCAATGCCTTCAAAGTGATGGGAGGCATATTTGCGATTGGAAAATACTTGGCTGAACGTCTAGGCGAGAATATTGATGACCTTTCATTTGAAACTTTACAATCGTCAAAAGTTAAAGAAAGGCTTGGTGAATTAACTTTTATTACAGCAACAGATGGTAATCATGGTCGTGGTGTAGCATGGGCAGCTCGCGAACTGGGACATAAATCTGTGGTCTATATGCCAGCAGGTTCCTCATTAGAGCGACTAACTGCTATTCGCAATGAAGGGGCAGAGGCAAATATTACGGAACTAAATTACGATGATTCAGTGAGGATGTGTGCAGATCTTGCACAAGAAAATGGGTGGATTATGGTCCAGGATACGGCTTGGGAGGGCTATGATGATATACCACTTTGGATTATGCAGGGGTATGCATCAATGTCAAAAGAAGTTGTGGAACAAATTGAGGGTGAACTACAGCCAACGCACATTTTTCTTCAGGCAGGAGTCGGATCATTTGCTGGCGCAATAACTGGTTATATGATTCAACATTATCGAAAAAACCCTCCTATCATTATTGTAGTAGAACCAAATGAGGCAGATTGTTATTATCAGTCATTTTTAACTAAAGAGGGGACTAGAGAAACTGTGACTGGAGAGATGAATACGATAATGGCGGGATTGGCCTGCGGGGAACCGAACACAAGAGCGTTTCGTATTCTCCGTCAGTATGCTACAGGAGCATTCTCATGTAATGATTCTATCGCTTCACTAGGAATGCGTGTGTACGGGAATCCTTTAAAAGATGATCCCCGTATTGTCTCAGGCGAGTCTGGTGCAGTAACACTAGGATTGTTATATTATTTGAGAAAATTAAAAGAAAACCTTCAAATTAGTCAAGATTTATCACTGGATTCCACTTCTCGAATTTTGCTAATAAGTACCGAGGGGGATACTGATCCTGTAAATTATTTAAAGCAAGTTTGGGAGGGTTAGTGTTTAATAGATTTATTCAAACACTCTTTACATATACATGATTTATATAGTTTTTCATTAGACACTAGCTTAAAAATTTCTTTGGGAAAAAACTGTTTAGAACACCAACAAGTTGGCTCTCCCAGCTCATTTCCACAATGATTTATTTTATTGCAAATAGGACATATCTTTGCATCGATTGTCATTTTGACCTCCACGTACTAATTTAATAGTCAATGATCTTCTTAAAGATTATAACTCAACTGTATGTTGGATGAAGTATGTAAATTGAAGTAATTTTCAAAAAAATTGTATACAAATACAAAAAAGATTTTTATACTTTTATTAACAGTTAATAATAGGAAGTTTCTAGTATAGTTTATCAGTTACTTCTATTAAACTGGTTTTCAAAAAATAGGATGGGGTGTAGAATATGTCCAAATTTGAATATGGATCCTATGATGCGATGGGTCTAGCAGAACTAGTGACAACTAAAGAAATAACAGCAACAGAGATTCTTGAGGCGGCAATATCCAAGACAGAAGAACTAAATCCTAAACTCAATGCAGTTATTCACAAAATGTATGATCAAGCGAGGGAACATTTAAATCTTAATCCATCTGGAGCATTTGCTGGGGTGCCTATGTTTCTCAAGAATATCACGCAGGAAATTAAAAATGAGCCAATTACGTCTGGGTCAAAAGCATTTTTAAACTATACAGCAAAAGAAGACTCCGAGTTTGTTAAGAGAATTCGCACAACGGGAGCGGTGTTCCTGGGTCAAACGAATGTTCCGGAGTTAGCTTTGATGGGGATTACCGAGCCTAAGCAATATGGAGCAAGCAGAAATCCGTGGAATATTGATTACACTCCAGGAGGTTCAAGTGGTGGTTCCGCTGCAGCAGTTGCATCTGGAATGGTACCGATTGCTGGCGCAAATGATGGTGGAGGATCCATTCGTATTCCAGCAGCATATTGCGGACTTTTCGGCCTAAAGCCTACTAGAGGACGCGCGCCAGTAGGTAGACAATTGGGAAGACAGTGGCAAGGTGCTTCAGCCGATCATGTGTTGACCAAATCAGTTCGAGATAGCGCAATGATGTTGGATCTAACAAAAGGTTATGAACCAGGAGCCGCTTTTCACGCACCCCCTTTTGAGTGTAATTATCTTGATTGTGTGACCAATCCGTTAGAAAAAAGACGTCGAATAGCCTATTCATTAAAGTCTCCAATTGGTACTGAAGTTGATTCTGAATGCAAGGAAGCGGTGCTGAAAACAGTCGCATTATTGGAAAGTATGGGCCATTTAGTCGAAGAAAAAGATGCTCCGGTTGATGGTCTTAAAATTGCTAACAGTTATATGACGATGTATTTCGGAGAGGTAGCAGCATCCCTTGCTTCTGCAGAAAATCTACTTGGAAGAAAGATTAAATATGGTGATGTAGAGCCGACCACATGGTTACTTGGGTTACTCGGAAAAGCTACAAATGCAGAAGAGTGGGTACTTGGTTTG
This sequence comes from Paenisporosarcina sp. TG20, assembly GCF_000286315.1. Classification (GTDB taxonomy): domain Bacteria; phylum Bacillota; class Bacilli; order Bacillales_A; family Planococcaceae; genus Paenisporosarcina. Next base: position 6,679 of record NZ_ALJG01000351.1, read on the forward strand.
AGAGAATGGGATGTTGCAGCATATTCTATGGAAGATTTTCATACGACATATGATTTTTATGTAACTCCAACAACTGCCTATCCACCAGCAAAAATCGGAGAACTGGATTCCAAGCTAACAGAAAAAGTTCTTCTGAATGTAATAGGGAAGTTAAAATTAGGGACACTAGTAAAAAAGACTGGATTAATAGATGAGATCATTAAGAATAGTCTTAAACGAACGCCTTTTACCCAACTAGCAAACCTTACTGGACAACCAGCCATGTCAGTCCCAATGTACAAAACCAAATTAGGTTTACCACTAGGCGTGCAATTCATAGCAGCAAAAGGTCGTGAAGATCTCCTATACCGAATGGCAGGAGAATTAGAACAGACTGATAACTGGCTACATATATAAAGAGAAGGCGAGCTCAGTTTAAAGTCACTGAATTCGCCTTTTCGTTTTTTGAGTGATAGTGCAGAGGATTTACTGTACACAAAGTGATCCTGAAACCTTTGTAAATATATTATGGACCTACATAGGTTGCATTGAGTGAAACAAGTATTAGCTGTTTGAAACTCTTAAAAAGTTCAGTAAATAATAATATATATAATAGAATTCAAAAGTATTATTTAAGTTGAAGTCGTATATATATATGAATCTAACGTGACAGACCAACTGCATTTTCTCCAGCGATAATTAGCTCTACTGCAACTTCCCCTTTAATTGAACTACGGGGATATATTGGTGCATTTAATCAGATAGACAAAACCTCTGATACTGGGTAGTTATAAATTGAACCGATTACAATTGCTTTTTGTAACATTTCTTATTTCAGAATTTGTGTGACTCTATTTCAAAAGACGGTTCATTCGTTCTCTTGTCCTAGAACCATAAACTCCGTCAACATGGTATGGGTCATGAACTTTTTGGAAACGTTCAACAGCGTCTTTTGTTTTTGCTCCATAAGAACCGTCAACTTCTCCAACTTTGAAAAACAATTCATTGAGAGCCTGCTGGAGCATCCTCACGTCGTTTCCGTTGTCTCCATAACGTAAAACGCCAGAAGGGAGTTTTGGTTCGAAAGCATCCTTTACTGCCCCTCTCATGATGTTCAAAAGTTCAGTGTTCTGTTCAGCTGAACCTTGATAACCAGGAATTCCGTGTTTCTTTGCAAGTTCAGCTCTGTGGTCGTAACTTGAGTCAACGTCAATTGACTTCAAATATTCAACAATTGAGACGGTCTTCATGTTTGGTTTTGGTTTTGGAGTCGCCTCTGAAACCTTCACAACTGGAATTTTGACTGTGTCTCCAATAGAAAGTTCACGAGCTTCAATTCCTTTGTTCACGTCCCGAATTGCGTCAAGTGAAACCTTGTATTTTTGAGCCAAACTGTAAAGTGTGTCTCCATTTTCAATCTTATGAGCGACATATTTACCATTTGGAATGTTGATAAATGAGCCGATTTGTAAAGCACGAGGGTTTACGTTTTGATTTGCTTCCTGCAATTCATTTACGGGTACACCAAACTCTTCAGCAATTGAATAGAGAGTGTCTCCATTTTGAATTTTATAGTTTCCGTCAGTATGATTTTGAGGAGTTTCTTGTTTGACGTCCTCTATTGGTTCTGACTTCTTCACTAAATCAAAATATTCAGCAATGCCTTTTGCAATTGCTTCTCCCTGGTCTTTTAAGAAACTATCGTCTCTCATTTTTAGTATATCCGTTCGACTATCCATGAATCCTCCTTCAACCAGAGCTGCAGGCATATTCGTTTCACGTAGTTCATGAAAGTTAGCTGATTTCACTCCCCGGTCTGTTAAACCCATCGCATTGACGACCTTTGGATGAATCTGATTCGCTAGTTTAACCGATAGAGGATTATTGCTCGCTGGTTCCATTACGTATGTTTCGACACCACTATGATTTCCCCATTGGGTTCCAATCGCATTGTGGTGAGAACTAACATAAATATCAGCGTTCCATGCGTTTGCCTCATTTGTACGAGTTACTAGAGGTACATCTGTATTTCCGCTTGGATCGTCGACACGTATCTGTTGTACACCCTCATAGTTTTCTAGGTAAGCCATCCCAGCAATTACAACTTTATTGTTAAATGTCCACTCTCGTTCTCCATCAGGCGTACGCTTACCTGGCGTATTTTTCCCGTGACCTGCTGACCACGCTACCTTTTTCATACTTCTTCAACCCTTTCTTTTCAGTGTTTTCTTCCAATTAAAGATGTTTAATAGCATGAATGCATTCTATTTACTGTATTCAAGCAAAAATATTAAACCTGAGTAATTTACACTCCCATCGAAAAAAAATGAATTTACTATAAATTAGATAGAAGGGAATTAGTTAAAGAGATACATTCTTAACATTTCATAAAGTGAAGTCCAGGAAAGATGGAAGTGGAAAAAAGTCTAAAGGGTCCAATTAATATAGGAAGTAATTCAGAAATAGTAAATACTAAAAATATGTAAGAGCATTGGAAATCATTCCAAACGTAAATATAAGCAGGGTTACTATTCGAAATTTCATTCTTAGGATATTGAACAGAAATTTTGGCTGTTTTATTATGATATATCATCCGATACAACAAGAAGGAAGGATGTAGAACAAGAACTTCTTAACAATCTGAGAACTCCTTGTATATACTGAGAAAAAAGGAGAATTCCATGAATAGAGCGTCAATTATAATTGTTGGAATCATCTTCAGTATTGGATTATTACTGATCGGGTTTATTTCATTGGAGATAATAAAAGGTAAAGAAGAGAATTTTGATTTTCCACTTCCAGTAAAAGAACTAAATAAAATTGAAAATTCGGTGAAAACACCTTCAGGAATAGAGAAAGACGTTGATATAGAAATATTTACCAATGCAAAAAAGGAAGCATCAAGATGGAACCAAACCGTAAGAAATCAGTTTGGTACAAAGGGTAGATATGAGATTGACTTGGATAATATTGCAAAAGATGAAACGAAGTCCGATGGGTATGTAACCACGTTTTACTATGTAATTGAAAATTCCTTAGACATAAGAATTGTGTATATAGTTGATAATGTGACAAAAAATGTAATCGAAATGAGGTTAGTTGGGTATGAAGAGGCTGGGGTTAACAGAGGAGCGATATTTCAAGCAATGAGTGTATTTATAAGTTATGTAGATAATTATTTAGAAAGTAATATGCCACTACCCCAAACCGGTGGACAATTGATAGAAACTTCATTTGGGACAGATCTTGAAGGTGTAAATAAAGTTGAAGTTGAATTTAGTGGAAAGAAATATTATTTTGTTCTGGATGTTTCAAACGGAATGAATATGTTGGTTTATCCAATTATACAATGAAGGTAAAAATCGGCCGATAACCTCGGAAGGCACTGAAAAAGTCAATTTATAATTTCTTAGCTTATGGACTAGTACAGGTGATTTCCGTTGCTGGCGGACGCTTTCCGCGGGCGAGCGCCGAGCCCAATGTCATCAAGCTAAAGAGTCAATAACTTACAGCTCCCATATCAATCATTCGAAATGGAGAACCTACGTTCAATTAATTGACGGCCTATTTTTGGATGAGGAAAAAAGGCAATAGGATGCCCGGGGCTTGGTATTCAATTTTTTCAAGTCCCTGTGTTCTTCTCTTTAGTTTCATCAAACGGTTATACCAGGTCCTCTCTTTACTAAAATAATGTTACAGACATCTTTTTTGATTTAGGCTATATTTATTTGCTTTTAGCCCCATATTGCGTGGAAAACTTCTTCCAGGACGAATGGGAACTTTATTTCGCGAAATCTCTTTCATAATCCGATGAAAGATGGCCTCACGCTTTTTGGGATGACCTTCGAGTAACATCAAAATCAGCGAATTCTTTAACTTTCCAATAAGAATATTTGTGTTAACCTGATAGTCGTATTTTAACTTTTTGCCTTTATTCTTTTGAGCAATATTCTCGTTTGCTTCGTGCTTTAAGAGGGCAGCCATATTGGTTAAATAAATGGATGCATAAAAGTCCTGTTCAACAGCGATCACTGTGTCACCCGTAAAGTTTTGAATTTGAAGGTTGTTTTTTAATTCATTATACTTACTTTCAATTCTCCAACGTTTAAAATACAGCTCTTTGAATTCTTGAATACCTAGGTCTTCATCCAAAAGATTTGTCACGAGAACTTCTTCTTCACCGGAATCTAACAAAAGTCGTATTACACGTAAACGAATTTTCTTTCCTTCAAAGTCTATCTCTATTATTTGATCTGGTTCTCGGGCTTCCATGACTTCTTTCATTGTGGAACGAGAAACACGTATTAAAAACTTAATTTTGCTCGATACCAAATAGGAGATGAATTTTTTGGAAGGATATCCTCTATCAAAAAGAATGAGATCATTTTTTAATCCTTTCATTTTCAGCTTTTCAATAAGTTCCTTGACACCATCGCGTTCTGCAAAAGTATACTTGCCGATTGTTGATACCATGATGATATTGTTTTCTAAATCATAGATACAAGAAGCCCTGGCACGAGCGAATTTTCTAGTCTTATTTTCAACATAGCCAAATTCATTTCTTAGCTGTTTAGAATTGTTCAGCTCTATGACAGAGCCATCAATAGCGGAAAGTCTATACCCTCTAAAGGTTTTCATGACGCCATCATCATAAAACCATTCTGTGACAGCATCAGCTAATTTGATAAAAGCAGTGGGAGATATTTCCCGTCTCGCCTCGGAAAATCCCTGCTTCGTGATGCTAAGTTCTGTACGATTCAGTAGGTTAAAAAAGTCATCTAATTCAAGTTGAACCGACTTTTTTACAAGGTTCATACAGAATAAAATGATACTAGTAAAATTCAATTTATTGTTTCCTTGACGTGTAAAATAAGTTGACTTCGTCCGAGATTCACACATAAATATCACATCGTTCAAAAGCTCTTCTGTCACTCGTATTGCGCCTAAAAAAGTCTTGCTTTTCATGATAATCCCTACTATCGAATTTGATATACCAAATAAAGGTATCCGAATCGATTGTTAGGTGTTTATTGAAAAGTCAAGTTACATTTAAGCGAATTGTTGACAAATTTACAACACTTAAAAAGCATAATCAAAAAGACACATTAGTCAGACGGGATATACCCTAATATATGGGAAACTAGCTTGATGACATTGGCGCCGAGCCTCCTCGTCGCTTGAAAAACCGGTGCTCCTGCATCGCTTCGCTAGCTTCGTCGCAAACGAATTGGGCAAAATTGCTTTTGCCCAATTTGCTTCCTGCGGGGTCTCGTCTGTCTCGCTTTTCCCGCAGGAGTCGCCGCCTTCCACTTCAATCACTTTCTAAGGACGATATGTTGTTAAAATATTTCCTAGGCATGGCGCCAGAAGCTTCGGTGATTGATCCGAGTTCCTTAACGAAGTTCCGTAAACTTCGTCTTCAAGACGTGAATTTACTAGATATACTCATTCAAAAGACGGTTGATATTACACTGGAAAAAGAACTCATCAAAAGCAAATCCATTATCGTGGATGCAACGCATACAAAAGCACGCTATACCCAAAAAATCACGTACAAATAAGAAAAATGTAGGGGTAAACCAAAGACAAACCTACTATTTTGATATTAATAAATGTAAAGTCTGTCCGTTTCGTGAAGGTTGTTCTTAAGTTTCGCACCCCTAAAAATGCGGTTTTCAAGCTACGAATTCCGTCGGAATCCTTCGCTAGGATAAGGTTCTTGCTTCATTCCATTTTGACCAATTAAGCCGCTTTATCGTCCTCAAATAATTGATTTCCCAAAAAGGAACTCTCGAACAGCTCCTTGATGTGTACATATTCAGGTGATTTCTTAAAGACTTGAATGTCAACTGCTCCCGATTCTGTAAACGCGGCAATGACCACGTCCAAAAGCTCCTCAAACAAGTTCCATAGTCGTTCCGCTATATTCTTTTCCACCATCTGATCCTTGATTACCTCAAACAACCCGCCCAATGTTTCATAGTCGTTCATCCTACGATAATAGGCTAAGAAGGAATACAAAATATACGTTGTGGTTACATGGGCAATTTGGGCACCAAAGTTCTGAGACTGGCATTTACCTAATCGAAGAAGTTGTTTGGTCTCTTTGAAAAAAACCTCAATCGTCCAGCGCACTGAATAGACTTCCAACATTTCGAGGAAGGTCAAAGATTAGTCTGTAGACAGGAATAGTTTCCACTTTTTTTGGTAGGGAAATCGACAAAAATACACCTTCACCGTTTCACCGATGGCCGCATACTCGACAGTCACTTCAAAGTAGCGTGTGTTTCTTTTGCGACAACGCTTTTCTTTCCCTTCATTCTGAAGGGTTTTTAGTAGTTGTTTGGCGTTCAATTCCTGTCCGTTGTAGGTGTATTTTCTGAAATCCTTTTTCATGGCACAAATCAGGTGCAACGCACCATTCTTAATCCCTCTAACGGTTGAGATGAACCCCTTACTTGGGAACCAGCTATCAACTAAAACATAGTTGGCTTGAAATCCATGTTTCACGGCTCTTTTAAGCATCATAAGTCCGCTGGTAATCTTGCCCACATCAGACTCTTTCTTGCGCTTGGCTCCATTGGACCGGGGATCTCTTATTTTAGTGTATTGTTCTTTCCGGTGCTTTTGTTTCTGCGGTTTTTCTGCATGCAGGCTAAAATCAAGTGGAATAAAACTTGTCCCGTCAAACAGCCCCAACGTTAAGTTCTTAAACCCTAGTGTACTTTTCTTGCGGCCCGCTACGTGATCATGAACATAGGAGATCTTTTCAATTTTCCGACCCGTACGAATATCAATCGTTTCATCCAAAATAAAGGCTGCTTTTTTGGCCATTGCCTTGTTCGGGTTTACTGGTTTTTGAAATTGTTTCGCGACAGTTAAAAGTAGATTGCGCCAAGGCATGCGCTCGTTATTCTTCAGACGGTAAAGAGCATCCTTTTTCATCCCTGCCATGTTTTGATAACTGCTTTTATAAAGGGCGTTAACACTAGTGATTAGCATGAGTGGAAGCAACAACAATAAAGTCATAATGTCGGTGACAGAATAGCCTTGTTGTTTTTTAAATCCGACCCGATGACAAAGGGAACGAAATTTGAATTCTTTCATCGCATTTTGTATAATAGAATCAATAGAAAAACCATGTGATTGAAATACTTTTTCAATTTCTTTTACATTTTTCTGCATGATAACACGTCCTTTTTGGTTGATTTGGAATAGTACCTTAATTATACCAAAAAGTCAGTGTTCATGCGGGTTTTTCTTACCTTTTCGTTTCTTTCGAAGAGGCTTTTTTTATAGGATTTTCAATGTGCGAAACTTAAGAATTAAAAGGATTGAGATTATCTCAATAGAAAAAAGAAGACGTAAAGGCGTATTTGATCTTTTATAACTCTAGCTTTAAAAATATATTGCACTTATAGATAATGAGCATACCAGAAAGAGAAATCCTTCCAATGTGCAAGAGGATTAGTTTATTTAGAAAAAATGAGTAAGCCTGGTACAAAAGGTAAAGGGATTCCATGTATATTAACAAAAGGAAAAGCAAGTAAATAATCCAAATTAGTGCTGTTTTTACGTTCTCATACTGACACCCCAACAAATCTTGTTTCACGAGAATGAAGTTGATATAGAATTGTAAAAATGCTAGCAAGGTATAGCGCTGTGGAGAAAAAATCCGCGGAGCTTTTTGGCGGTTTATCGGAGCTAATTGCACGGTTTTTTTCGGCAACAGTTAATTTCCGCTTTTCTACGACTGACATTCCTAAACCAAACATTTGGGGAATACAGACAAAAAAATGAATGTGAAGAGGATTTACGGTATGGAAGAGATATGCAGAAGATTTTTCAGTATAAGGAATGGTGAAATTTTATAATAGTTATAGAAAAAGAAAAGTTAGCGTGTAATGGTAGTAGTAATTATGATTTCAGATCATTTTGTTTAAGAAATACTTATTATTCAGGGTTGCTGCTTATCCTCGTTTAAAGCTATCAGCCCGTGATTTCTAAGCTTTGCATCACCGCTCTCTCTGAGCAACTACCTGAATTTGATATTTTTTTAATAATTCCAAAAAAAGTAGTGTTGAATATATCTTATCTTAGTAATATGATGGATATAATCTTTATCTAGCAATGACTTGACTTCCTCATACATAGTAACGGGGGGCAATAAATGAAAAATAAATTGAAAACGCTTTATTCTGATTTGTCTGAACCTATTAGGAGTAGTATTACAAAAAAATATGTGATTTTATTTGCGTTGACTTTTATTATTCCTAGCCTGCTAATATATCAGTTGATTGTTGGATATGCAGAGCGAATGATTGAGAACGATATTATCGAAACAAATGTTTCTAATACTGATAGTATTGTAAAAAGAATCAATAAAGAAGTTAGCGATATTGTCCTACAATTACATTTAATTTCTGGGAATGTTATAGATAATGAACTTGATGTAGATATAATTTTTGAACGCTCAAAAATAGCAATCTCTCAAAGTCCAATCGTCCATACGATCTATTTTCTTAACGAAAATCAAAAAATGATCTTTGAAGCTCCTTTTGAACCCGAAATTGAGCCTTCTATCTATTATGACTACCCTAAGTTCGAGCGCGTTAAAAGGAGTCTTAACTATGCGGTATCAGACTTTGCTCCTAATTCCCGTGGTGATACTGTTGTATCAGTTGCAATTCCAGTACTAAATAAAAAACATGAGTTTAAAGGTGTTTTAATTGCTGAACTTGGGAAGGATTATCTTTCATCTGTGTTAAAAAGTTTTATTGGAACAAAAGGTCATTTTAGTTTTATCGTTGATAATCATGGGAAAGTCCTTTCCTCTACTAATGGAAAAGAAGTAGGTTTGGACTATTCCTCAGAGTTAATTGTTAAAAAGTTATTTCAAGATTCATTTGGTGTAATGAAGGAGACGTATCTTGATGAAAAAAGTGTAATTGCCTACCAAACGATGCGTGATGGTTGGGCCTTAGCGTATGGAGTACCAGAAAGCATAGCATTTGAACCAATCCGCAAGCTATCGTTCCTTTTTACAATTAGTTTTTTAGGGGTTTTTGCTCTTTCAATCCTTTTTATATGGATGGGGATGCGTAATATTGTATATCCAATTGTGCGGCTAACAAATTATGCGAAGGAATATCGTAAAAAAATGTACTATGAGTCTACAGATAGTCATCAGTGCTATCAAAATGATGAATTAGGAGTACTGAGAAAAACGATTATTTCAGTAGGAAACAGTAATTATCAAAAACAAAAAATGTTGGAGGAAAAGGAAAGATATCTTCATGATGTTATTGAGGGAATACCCTATGCAATAGTAACGGTAAATAAAGATGCTATGATCACATATGTTAATCAGCAGTTTGAAAAAATGGTAGGTTTTTCTCGTAACAAATTGTTAGACGTAACTTTATCAGAACTCCCAATAAAAAACGATAAAAACGACTTCAGGTTACTACATTCTTTAGTATCTAAAGAAACCTCAAGTGAGTGTGAGAGTTATATTATTAATGCAGATGGTCAAAAGCATATTGTCAAAATAGCAACCGCCAAATTATATAACGAGCAAAAAGAGGCAATTGGTAGTATTGCTGTTTTACAAGATATTTCTCAAATGAAATTGTTAGAATCACGCCTTAAACAAAATGATAAGCTTGCAATTATCGGACAAATTACTACAGGAATTGCCCATGAGATAAAAAATCCTTTAGCTATTTTATCAGGATCTGCTGAGTTATTAGTAGATGAAGTAGAGGAAGAAAACAGTTCTTCTGAAATAGTGGAATTATCAAAGGATATCCATCAAGTAGTACGCAGGATGAACAGTATTGTTAATAACTTTCTCAGCTTTGCTAAAATAAATAAAAAGGATGCTGAGTCATTTGACGTTTCGATGGTGATGGAAGAAGTATTGCATCTTGTCCGTTTAAAAACTAGTGAGTCGAGAATAGAAGTGATTCGACAGTATGAACCTACGTCCGAAATAATAGGCCTTCATGATCAATTAATACAAGCTTTTTTAAACTTGGTTCTAAATGCAATTGAGGCAATGCCTATTGAAGGGACATTAACTGTATCAACTTTTGAGGTAATACAAGCAAAACAGGGAAGATGCGTAATTGTAGCTATAGATGATACAGGACCGGGTATTCCTGAAAAAGATGTGGAGTGGTTATTTGATCCATTTTTTTCTACAAAAGAAACAGGTAATGGACTGGGGTTAACCATCGCTAGAGATATAGTCAGAGAGCATAACGGTGAATTAAAAATAGAAAGTTCAAGTGAGGGAACATCGTTTCAGTGTTGTTTTTTAGTAAATACGGGGGTGGAAGTGGAGAATGAATAAACAATTATCAGTATTAGTAGTAGATGATGAAGTGCAACTATGCAAATTAGTCGCCCGTAAATTGAAAAAATCAGGTATTCTATCCCACCTTGCCCATGATGGAGCTGATGCATTATCAGTATTAAATAATAAACAAATTGATGCGGTTATTTTAGATTATATGCTACCTGATATGACAGGATTGGATGTACTAAAAGAAATCCAAAACAGAGGTGGAAATATTCCAGTTATCATGTTAACAGCGTATGCAAACGTAGAAAATGCTGTTTCTGCAATGAAGTTAGGAGCTACTGATTATCTAAATAAACCGATAGAATTAGAGGAGTTAAAAAATATCGTAGTAAAGAGTTGTTACCATAAGGTAAGAGAACCTAAAGAGGGTGAAAAATTAGGAGAAGATATATTCGCTTTTCAAAACAAAAAAATAAAACAGGTGATGGAGCTTTTAACTCAAGTGAAGGAAACCGACGCCAGTATTTTAATTTCAGGTGAAAGTGGCGTTGGAAAGACAGTTCTTGCTCGATGGGTTCATGAACAAAGTAGTCGTAGCAAAAAACCTTTTTTTTCCATCAACTGTGCTGCGATCCCAGAGTTATTATTGGAAAGTGAGTTGTTTGGCTATCAAAAAGGAGCATTTAATGGCGCAACAACTTCAAAGGTCGGAATATTTGTTTCGTCAGATGGAGGGACGATTTTATTAGATGAGATTGGAGATATCTCACCGAACATGCAGGCGAAATTATTACAACTACTTGAAGATAAGCGTGTCATGCAGTTAGGTAGTAATGATTTTCAAACTGTAGATGTAAGAATTATTACGGCCACAAATAAGGACGTAAAAGAATTAATAAGAAAAGGTGATTTTAGAGAAGACTTGTATTATCGCTTAAATTTGATTGAAGTAGAAGTCCCCCCATTACGAGAACGGAGGGAGGATATTCCGTTTTTAATTAAACATCAGCTTATAAAATTAAATGATAAATACAAAAAGAAGATAGAAATTGATCCACGTAGTGTAACCATTTTTACAAACTACCAATGGCCAGGAAACATAAGAGAATTACTTAATACCCTTGAACGAGCTCATATCTTAAAGCGTTTCGGTACAATTGTTCCAGAGGATTTAGTTAAAGCTTCATTTCAATTTGAGGAAGCACAACACGAGTTATTGACAGGCGAAGTTGTAAATAAAAATTTCTTTTCTGGAAATCTTCCAGAAGTATTAGAAGAAGTTGAAGAACAAATGATTAAGAAGGCACTAATAGAGACAAACGGTAACCAAACGAAAGCTGCAGAAAAACTAGGAATTGCAAGGCATACACTAATCTACAAAATAAAAAAATTCAGTTTAAAACTATAAGGTGGTTATAATGCCAAGGAAATCATTCTACACCGTAGGGAACATTCTTATTTTCGTATGTATGATATTACTAGTCTCCTGTAGCTCTAAAACAAAAGTCTTAGAAGAAATACCGACCAATACTTCGGATCTGCCAACGATAACTATTGGATCTAAACTGTTTACAGAACAGTATATTTTAATGGCGATGACATCGTTACTTTTACGAGATAATAGCTATAAAGTCAATGAAATACGTTTTTTAGATAGTCCTACTATCCGTAACGCGATTGAACAACAATTAATTGATATATATTGGGAATATACGAGTACTGCTAGGATTATCTTTCATAAGCAACCGGTAATTTATGACTTTGACGAAGTATATAATGCAGTGAAGGAATATGATGAAATCGATAATTTAATTTGGCTTGAAAGAAGTGACTTTAATAGTAGCTGGGGAGTAATTGTAAGGAAATCTTTTGCTGATAAACATCAATTGGTGACGATTAGCGACTTGATAGATTATATGAAGGAAAGTGATGCTCCATTAAAGTTTGCAACAAATGATGAATTTCTGATTCGAGAGGATGGGCTAGGCCATTTACAACAAGTGTATGATTTATCCTTAAATGATCATCAAGTACTTCCAGTAGATACGAACTTATTGACACTTGCGGTAAAAGAGGGTAGAGTAGGCGTTTCAATTGGAATGATTTCAGACAGTCGGATTAGTGAATACGACTTAATTGTACTCCATGATGATCAACAAGCCTTTCCGTCGTATCACGCAACACCAGTCGCTACTCAGGAATTAGTAGAGGAACATCCTACTGTAAAAATACTACTAAATCAACTCTCTAAAAGTATTACACATCAAGATATGATCGAGCTAAATTATCAAGTAGATGTACTCCAAAATGATGTAATAAAAGTTGCAAAAGCATTTCTCATTGAGAAGGGTTTATTAAATTAAATTTGTAACCGATCATGTATAAAAATAGACGTAGTTAAAAGATCAGTTCAAAAATTGGTCTTCTTTTTCCTGTTGTTATAGAAAAAACTCGTACCTCTTCTGAGAGGGCACGAGTTTTTTTATTTAAGTAGAATCAAATAATTGTAGATATTTTATTCACCTTTATAACTAAATTACTTTTTGAATTGCTTGAATGTTAAGAACAATTAAAAAATTTACCTAGATTGTAGAAAAAATCTACAGTTAAGTGAAGAAAATTTCTACAAACCTAGAAGAAAAAACAATGCTAACATACATTTAAATCATTCTTTTGAATTTTTTAATACTAAATTGACTGAAAGCGCTTTAAACACAAAGGGGGTAAATATTAAAACTACTGAATTAAAATAAAAAAATTGACTATTGTTCTCTTAAGAAATTATTCAAGATTAATGAAAAGAGAAGAAGGTGTTTGATTGAAAGAGATAAGGATGGAAGAAGACTCATTCGGATCAATGGCACTTCCAGTAGATGCCCTGTACGGAATTAATACGTATAGAGCAATTGAAAATCTATCATTCTCAAATAAAATTTTACAAGGTTACCCCGAATATATTTCAGCTCTAGTTGTTGTAAAAAAAGCTGGGGCAAAAGCAAATATGGAAGCTATGGTTTTATCAGAAAAAATCGGTAATGCTATTATATCAGCTTGTGATGAGCTTTTAGCAGGAGAGAACCACCAACATTTCCTAATAGATATGTTACATGGTGGCGGTGGAATTGCTACAAATATGAACATCAATGAAGTGATTTCTAATCTTACAAATAAAAAGTTTGGTAGTGCGGTTGGTGATTATTCACCCGTACATCCAATTGATCATGTAAATGCGTCACAGTCAACATCTGATGTGTGCCATACCGCAAGTAGAATCGCATTAATTAAAAGTTTTAAGCCATTGCAGAATGAAATAGAAGCTGTTATTGGTAGCGTGGCTGAAAAAATAGCGGATTTTGGAGAGATTACAACCATTTCTCGCACTTGCCTACAAGACGCAATGCGAGTAAAGCTAGGTGAAACGTTTAGCGGGTATGAGGCTATGTTGAAGCGGCGTCTTGATTCAGTAAATGAAGCAGTAGAAAAGCTCCATCAGATAAACCTTGGTGGTACCGTTATCGGTTCTGGTATTGGTGCACCAAAGGAATATCGCGATGTTGTCGTTCAAAAGCTTTGCGAGGCTTCTAATTTACGACTTTATCACCGCGAAAATTTGTTTGATGCAGCACAAAATATTGATGACATTGCAAACGTTTCAACTCAATTACGTCTATTAGCTTCAGGTCTAATCAAATTCGCAAAAGATTTACGACTTCTTTCATCAGGTCCTGAGGCCGGTTTTTCAGAGATAGTACTACCATCAGTTCAGGCTGGGTCGTCATTTTTCCCTGGTAAAGTAAATCCGGTTATACCAGAAACATTAATTCAATGTTGCTTTCAAATCATTGGCATTGATCAAACTGTCCAAGCGGCACTTGAGCATGGAGAGTTAAATTTAAATGTTTTTGAAGGCGCAGCAGTTACTAATAGTTTTGATGCCATGAATATGCTTGAAAAAGCACTTAGGACCTTTCGGAAAAATTGTCTGAATGGGATAAAAGCAAATCTAGAAAGATGTGAGGAACTGTCAAACAGTTATATTCCACTAGTTGTGGAATTGAAGGAAATGCTTGGATATTCAGTTACCTCCTCAATGATTAAAGAAAAAGGTAAAGAAGGAATAAAACAATATTTTAATGGAGGCGTTAAAATTGACAAAAATAAATGAAGTAATTGTTTTTGAAGGAATTGATCAACCAAAACTAGCATGGGCAAAAGAATGGCTAAAAGAACCGAAGAAACTTTATATCAATGGTCAATGGGTAAATAGTTCAGCTAATGAAACCATTGAATCTATTAATCCAGCGAATGGGCAAGTAACAGGATCGATTAACGGAGCAACAGAAGAAGACATCAACAAGGCTGTTCAGGCTGCAAGAGCTGCGTTTGATAATGGTCCGTGGCGCGATGTAACGCGAAAAGAGCGTGCCAAAAAGCTTCGTCAAATTAGTGCACTAATTAAAGAACACCAAGCAGAGCTAGCGACACTCGAATCGTTAGATAATGGAAAACTGTATACAGAGGCCTATAACGATGACGTTCAAGAAGCATCTGACCTATTTGAATATTATGCAGGTTGGACAGATAAATACTACGGTGAGAGCAATCCAGTAGAAGGTGACTTTTTAAGCTATACAACCCGTGATCCTGTTGGTGTATGTGGTCAAATCGTACCATTTAACTTTCCAATAGGAATGGCTGTTTGGAAGCTTTCACCTGCTCTTGCAATGGGTAATACAGTTGTCTTGAAGCCTTCAAGCACTACATCGTATTCGGCTATTCGTTTAGTCGAGCTTATTGATGAAGCAGGGATTTTCCCTCCAGGAGTGTTGAACTTAATTCTTGGTAAAGGTTCAATTGGCTCTCACATTAGTCGCCATATGGATGTTGATAAAATTTCATTTACCGGTAGTACTCAAGTGGGCAAGAAATTGGTTCATGACTCTGCTGACTCAAACTTAAAACCTTTAACATTAGAGCTTGGAGGGAAATCACCGAATATTATTTTCAGTGACGCCCCTGACTTAGATGCAGCAATTGAACGCTCTTTCTATGGACTATTTACCCATAAAGGAGAAAAATGTTCTGCACCTACTCGCCTCATCGCTCAACGTGATATTTACGATAAAGTAGTAGAAAAACTTGGAGAATATGCGAACAGCTATAAATGTGGTGATCCATTTGACCCTAAGAGTGACCAAGGAGCACAAGTTTCTAAAGCTCATATGGAATCTATCTTAAACTATATTGAAATTGGTAAAAGTGAAGGAGCTCGTCTTGTTGCAGGAGGAGAACGTGACATAACCGGTGAAAATGCAAATGGGTATTATGTTCGTCCGACTATTTTTGCTGATGTTGATAACAAAATGACGATTGCACAGGAAGAAATTTTTGGACCGGTATTATGTGTGATTCCTTTTGATACTGAGGAAGAAGCCGTTACGATGGCAAATGACACGATTTACGGATTAGCAGCAGGACTTTGGACAAATGATGTGTCCCGTGCTAATCGTGTAGCTAGAAAGCTAGAAGCAGGAATGGTCTTTGTTAATAAATATGGTTGTTATGACTTTGCTAGTCCATTTGGTGGCTGGAAACAAAGTGGCTGGGGTAAAGAATATGCTGTCCATTCACTACAATCGTATACAAAAACAAAAGCGATATGGATAGCCTTTTAATAAAAAACCAGGGAGAATTGAGGGAACTAACGATGATAATGAAAGCTGCAGTTATGACGGGTGTAGGAAGACCTCTTGAAATTTTGGCGGTCGATCTTGCGGAACCAAAGGCAAATGAAGTACTGGTGAAAATTGTTGCAACCGGTGTATGCCATAGTGATTTAAACGCATTAAATGATGAAAAAACGCCGACACCAACAATTCTGGGTCATGAAGGTGCTGGCATAGTAGCGGCTGTCGGACCAAATGTATCAAAAGTTAAGGTCGGAGATAAAGTTGCTTTAAGTTGGGTTCCTTATTGTGGAACATGTGAATTTTGTGTAACTGGTGCTGTTCATTTATGCGAATCAGCTTTTGGACCTATGTTTGCGGGAACTCTTTTAGATGGGACTTGTCGTTTAAGTAAAGAAGGGGAAAAGGTTTATCATAATTCCTTGTTATCTACATTTGCAGAATTTGCAGTTGTTCCAGAAATGTCATGTGTAAAACTGCCTGATGAAATGCCGCTTGCACAAGCATCATTAATTGGTTGCGGCGTCGCTACTGGTTATGGGGCAGCAGTGCATGCCGCAAAAGTGACTCCAGGATCGACTGTGGCCGTATTTGGTATTGGTGGTGTTGGTGTAAACGCCATTCAAGGAGCTCGTATTGCTGGTGCTTCAAAAATTATTGCTTGTGATGTAAAACCTGCAAACCTAGAAATCGCGAAAAAATTTGGAGCTACCCACACAGTTAATGTCGCCGAAGATAATGTTGAAGCAGTCTTGAAAGCGTTAACGAATGGCTTCGGTGTCCATTTTGCGATTGACTGTTCTGGTCATACAGGTGCAACAGAAACCGCATGGAAATCAGTACGTAAAGGTGGAACTGTTGTCGCAGTTGGTGCCTTTAATCCAACTATGTCATTATCTATCCCGGCAGGTGGGTTTCACCGTGTAGGAAAAATATTAAAAGGAAGTTTCTATGGAGATACACAGCCATTCCGCGATTTCCCAGCGATTGCACAACTATATCTTGACGGGAAATTTATGTTAGATGAACTTGTTCTTGATCGGATTAATTTGGATGACATTAATAAAGCATTTGATGCCTTTCATGATTGCAGCTGTATAAATGTTGGTCGGTCGGTAATTGAACTATCTGAACAAGTAGCTGCAAATGTTATTGATGAATATGAAGAGTTTGAGGTTGTTTCATAAGGATAAGGAAGCGGTAATTATTTCAATAAAATTCGACTACTCCAATGTGAGTAGTCGAATACCAACTATCTTATAGTGGTTAGATCACAGTGTGATTTCATATAATTTGCGTTTGTGTGAAAGCGCTAACAATTAAAATGATGGAGGGAATATAATGAAAAATATTAGACATACTGTGTTTTGGCCGCCTTTTCTTTTATTGATTGGAGCAGCTATCCTAAGCTTCGCGAGTAAAGATACTTTTGTAAAAGGAACAACAGACGCAAATAATTGGGTTATCGCTAACATGGGATGGCTATTTAGCTTAACAGGATTATTGATGGTCGGTGCTTGTGTTGCGGTCTTTTTTTCTCCGTTGGGAAATGTCCGAATCGGAGGGGCTAAAGCTAAACCAATGTTAGGATACGTAAGTTGGTTTGCGATTACATTAACCACTACAATTGCTACGCTTACGTTCTGGGCATTGGTAGAGCCTGTGTACCATGTGTCATCACCTCCGCTTTCATTAGGTATTGAACCGAACAGTGCCGAAGCTGCCTTGTTTTCAATGTCTACGTTGTTTTTACACTGGACTATAACGCCTTATGCAATCTACTGTGTTCCTACAATTGTATTTGCATTTGCCTATTATAATATGCGGAAACCTTATAGCTTGAGTTCCGCCCTGGCGCCTCTTTTTGGTGATAAGATGAATGGCAGAACTGGTGCTATCGTCGATGGAGTTTCCCTGTATACATTGGCCCTAGGTATGGCGGCTTCGATGGGAACAAGTATTTTAAATCTTTCTGGGGGCATTAATCATATTACCGGTATAAAAAGTACTCCTCTCCTTTGGGGGATCGTAGCTGCTGTAGTTACAGCTACCTTTGTAATTTCGGCTTCAACTGGACTGATGAAGGGAATAAGGGTGCTTTCTAATATCAATATGAGAGTATTTGTAATTATTACTATATTTGTATTTATAGTTGGTCCTACTACTTATATTTTAAATTTAGGTACAGAATCCTTGGGAGTTTATCTAAGTAACTTTTTCGAAAAAAGCTTATTTACTGGTGCGGCAGCAGACGATCTATGGCCACAGTGGTGGACAACTTTTTATTGGGCAAGTTGGTTTGCCTGGGCTTTAATCATATCTTTGTTTTTAGGACGAATTGCCTATGGTTATAAAGTGAAAACGGTTATATTGGTTAATTTTGTTTTACCTGCAGTATTTGGAGTGATTTGGATGACTGTTTTTGGTGGAACTGCTATTTCTATGCAGATGGCAGGAGCAGGTCTTTCTGAGGTAATGGCAAATAGTGGACCGGAAGCTGTTATCTATGCAGTGTTAGCAGCCTTGCCTTTGTCCAAAATAGTAATTCCGTTCTTTATATTTATTGTCTTTATCACCTTTGTAACGGCTTGCGATTCCAACATTGCAGCTATGAGTGGAATTAGTTCAACGGGAATTACTCCAGAAAGCCCTGAACCAGGTATTCTGATTAAAGTCATTTGGGGTGTTACCGTCAGTGTCATCTCTTGGACTATGATCAGTTTTGCAAATATCGACGGTGTCAAAATGCTAAACAATCTAGGTGGAGTACCAGCTTTATTTCTATCGTTTCTAGTATTTGGATCTTTAATCAAGATCATGATTGCTCCTCATAAATATGATAAAACGGAACAAGAAGACAAAAACAACGATCCTTTATCGTATGAGAACAAATCTGTATCTTAACCATTTGTTCGGCAAGCTTCCTAAGTGAAATGTAGGAGTACCATTTTCTCAATAAAAATCTAGCGAAAAAGAAGACCATAGCACACATGTGTTATGGTTTTCTCTTTCGCTGGTATAAGGCTCTGGGCCAATGTCATCAAGCTAACCCCACTTTCATCTCAAGTACACGGAAATCCCTTCATATAGGGATTTCTGTTTTTTATTTGGTCACTACAATCTTTATTAGTTTATTCATATTATTCTTTCAATTCAATCGTGATCATTCTTTTTTCACAAATGTATATTTAGCGTACTTTTATTCGTATTCCAACTCCTCAATAATCACGATAGCAGAACAGAGCAATACTATCCACTCCATCACTATTTTTCCTTAGGTCACTACAATTCGAAATTTAAAAGGGAAGTACTGTAATATCGGGATTTCGCGAATGAAAAATGGTCATTTTCGGGTCTTTTCATGCTTTTTATAAATATTTTGATGAAACTTGGGCTAAAAGTAAGACCTTTTCTGTAACAATAAAATTGACAGAACATAAAAATTAAGAAACCTTTCAAAATAGTGAGGAATTTAAAGGAAAAGCAAAATCACGCTATAAAATCGAATCGAAAAATAGTGAATTGAAACATAGACATGGGTATGATGTATCATCATATGCGGGTCTATTTGGTGTGCAGATGCAAGGAGCCATGGCCATATTCGCAGTAAACCTCAAACGAATTATGACCTTAATGAAGGAATCAGAGTAAACAATATGAAAGAAAAGGAGACATTTCGTTTAAAATCGAACGAAATGTCTCCTTTTTCAATTTAAACATACTTACAAATGTTAACCCCACTTTCATCTCAAGTACACGGAAATCCCTTCACATAGGGATTTCTGTTTTTTATTTGGTCACTACAATTTTTATTAGTTTATTCATATTATTCTTTCAATTCAATCGTGATCATTCTTTTTTCACAAATGTATATTTAGCGTACTTTTATTCGTATTCCAACTCCTCAATAATCACGATAGCAGAACAGAGCAATACTATCCACTCCATCACTATTTTTCCTTAGGTCACTACAATTCGAAATTTAAAAGGGAAGTACTGTAATATCGGGATTTCGCGAATGAAAAATGGTCATTTTCGGGTCTTTTCATGCTTTTTATAAATATTTTGATGAAACTTGGGTTAAAAACTGGCCCCTAACCCGATATTTTTTTGGATTATGTTGATTTTTAACGTATGGCTAATTCAACTTTCAGGGAAATACTCATCAGGAATTGCTTGTAATAGATAGATATTTACTCCATTTATGTGGTTATGATACCAATTATTTTATATTAAAATATTAAAAAAATTTATTTTAATTATAGGTAACTATTCCCAAATGCACAAGAATTTTTAGAAGAATAATAGAAATATTAAAACTAATTAGAGCATTTATTTATCGAACCAAATTAGTGAAATGTTCAGGCAGGGTAACGAAGAAGCTAGAATTAGTTGTAAGGAAGAAATGCAGAGTAACTCTTTTGGAATATAAATTTTAGACATGATGTTATCTTAAACTATTCGTTAAACAGAATAATTAAATAAAAAAACTATTGAGAAAGAACATAATATTTGTTATTGTTAGTTTATTAAATGAAACGCCGTTTCACATGTTGAAATGATAGAGGGGTGATTCATAATTGACGAATGTAATGGAAGTAAAAAATTTGCGTGTTGGAATTAGGCATGATGATGAAGACATTGCAATTGTGAACGATGTTTCATTTCATTTAAACAAAGCCGAAACACTTGGAATTGTTGGTGAGTCTGGTTGCGGGAAAAGTATGATGTCTTTATCCTTAATGGGACTTTTACCAGCAGGAGTGAGGTGGCAATCAGGAGATATCGTGGTTGATGACCTCCAATTCAAGAATTTCAAGACGCGTGATTGGAGAAATGTCCGTGGTAAAAAAGTTTCGATGATTTTCCAGGAGCCGATGAGTTCGTTGAATCCTGTTCATACAATCGGCAATCAGATTGTGGAAATGTTGTTGAGTCACGAAGACATCTCGAAAAAAGTAGCGCGTGTCCGTGCTCTGGAAATGTTGAAACTTGTTGGAATTCCAAGACCAGAAAACGTGTTGAAGGAATATCCGTTTCAATTATCAGGTGGAATGAGACAACGTGTAATGATTGCTATTGCATTGGCGTGCAATCCTGAGATCTTGATAGCAGATGAGCCAACAACAGCTTTGGATGTAACAATTCAGGCGCAAATACTGGAATTAATGAAGGATATTCAGAAAAAGTTAAAAATGTCAATTGTATTAATTACACATGATCTTGGGGTAGTAGCTGAGGTCTGTGACCGTGTAATCGTCATGTACGCAGGTGAAATAGTTGAGGAAGCAAACGTTGTATCCTTATTTGACTCACCGAAACATCCGTATACGCAGGGCTTGATGGAATCTCTTCCAGATATCGATAACGAAAAAGAGTATTTGTCGTCTATACCGGGAATTGTTCCTTCTCCAGGAAATATGCCAAAGGGATGCCGTTTTGCACCAAGATGTCCAATGGCGCATGAACGTTGTCATATTGAACCACCCACATTCAAAACAGAAGATGGTTCAAATGTGAAATGTTGGCTTTACAGTGAAGACCGAGAAGAGGTGAAACTGTGATACAAGAAGCGGATGTTTTATTAAAAGTAGAACAATTAACCAAATACTTTCCTGTAAAAGGAGGGATATTTGGTAAAAAAACATTACAACAGGTTAAAGCAGTGGATGGAATTTCTTTTGAGATAAAGAGAGGTGAAACGTTCGGAATTGTTGGCGAATCAGGTTGTGGTAAGAGTACAGCTGGAAGAGCAATAATGCGATTGCTTGAACCTACTTCAGGAGATGTACATTTTGAGGGTGTAAACCTATCAAAGCTCGATAAAAATGAGATGCGCAAAATGAGAAAGGATATCCAAATTGTCTTTCAGGATCCCTTTGCTTCACTTAACCCAAGAATGCGAGTCTATGACATTATTGAAGAGCCACTCATAAATTTCGAGATGGGTGATAAAAAGGAAAGAAAAGTTAGAGTCCATGAAGTGGCGGAACAAGTTGGCTTGACGATAGCTCAACTAAGCAGATTGCCCCACGAATTTTCAGGAGGACAACGACAAAGAATTGGTATTGCTAGAGCATTGGTAACAAAGCCAAAGTTAATAATTGCTGATGAACCGGTATCGGCACTAGATGTTTCAATTCAGTCACAAGTACTTAATTTAATGCGGGATTTACAAAAAGAGTTTGGCTTAACATATATCTTTATTTCACATGATTTAAGTGTTGTTAAACATTTTTGTGACCGGATAGGCGTGATGTATTTAGGGAAGATGGTCGAAATTACAAATAAACATGATTTGTATGACGACCCACTCCACCCATATGCTAAGTCTCTTCTATCTGCATTACCAACTTCGCACCCTTTGCAAGTAAAGGAACGAATCATACTAGAAGGCGATGTCCCAAGTCCATCAAATCCGCCTTCAGGATGTACTTTCCATCCTCGTTGTTTTGCATGTATGGACGTGTGCAAAACAGTAGCACCAACATTGCAGGAAGTTAAATCGAATCATTTTGTATCCTGTCATCTTTTTGAAGAAGAGGGTGTTAAAAGTGGATGAGTAAAACTATTGAAAAAGGCTTACAGTTAATGGAGCTTTTCAGAGAAGAAAAACCGACTTGGCGACTAGATGAGATTGCTTCTAAAGCTCAAATGTCTAAATCTACTACATTGCGTATCTTAAGAATTTTTTTAGAATTCGGTTACTTACAACGTATTATGGTTGAGAAAAATGGGGCTTTGGTTGAAGGGGAAACCTATTCGTTAGGATGGAAGCTTTTGCAATTAGGAGATATTGCTGCAAGTACCTTTGAGATAAGAACAATTGCTCTACCGTACATGAAATTATTGCAGCAGGAATTTAATGAAGCGGTACAGCTGGTAGCGAGAGAAGAAGATCAAGCGATATATATTGAAAAAGTAAATAGTACAAGACCAGTTCGATTGTATACACGGGTTGGCAGAACAGCGCCGTTGTATGCAGGTGCATGTCCTCGTACATTATTGGCATTTATGGATGATTTACAAGTCGAACAATTACTCGAAGCTCCTATAACTCTATATGCAAACAATACCCCAAAAACGAAAGAAGAGATTTGGGCGTATATTAAAGAAACACGTGAAAATGGTTTTTCTTATAGTATATCCGAACTTGAAGAAGGAACTGTGTCAATTGCAGTACCTATTTTCAATCGTAATAATGAAGTAGAATTTTCAATTAGTATAGCTGGTATTATACAGTCACTACCGAAAGAAAATATGCATCTTTTCCTTCCTAAGTTATGGGAGTCTGCAGCATTAATATCGGCTAAAATTGGTTATTCTCAGCCATATCCTTATGGCGAATATATACAACAAATTGACAAGGGGGAAGAAAAATGAAAAAGATGAAGAAGCAGTTTTTAGTAATTTCAATGATGTTAATACTTATTTTATCTGCATGTTCAAATGGTAGTTCAAGTACCGACAGTAGTAATAATAGTAATGATGGTGGTGGTTCAACTGATGAGACAAACCCTGCTGCAGAACGTGGTAATGAGATAGTAGTTGGAGTATCCGGTGACCCACAAAACTGGGATCCAATTGATACATTCCTATTAGATTGGGGTACTGTTGCCATTTCTGTTTATGAAGGTTTAGTGGAACGTACACTTGATCTTGAATTAGTACCAGGACTTGCTGAGAGCTGGGAATACACAGATGACAAAACTATCGTATTTAAATTACGTGAAGGTGTAGAATTCCATAATGGCGAACCATTTAATGCTGAAGCAGTGAAATTTACATTTGACCGCTTATTGGGTGAAGAAGGACAAAAAGGACCCCAATATTCTAACTATACATCTATAGAAAACGTAGAAGTAGTGGACGAATTTACAGTGCAAATGAATTTAAATTCACCAGATCCAGTACTTATTACTAAATTAGCAGGTTATGGTGCAGTAATTGTACCTCCTAACTATGTGCAAGAAAACACAGATGACCATTTTAATAATAATCCAGTGGGTACAGGTCCATTTAAAATGGTCAGTTACCAACGTGATCAAGAAACCGTTTTAGAAAAGAATGAGAACTACTGGAAAGAAGGATTACCAAAGCTTGATAAAGTTACATTTAAGATTATTCCAGAAGCATCAACTCGCTTAGCTGAACTTCAAACAGGCAATATTGATATTATGAAACGAGTAGAAGTGGCACAAGCAGAAACTGTTAAAGAAGCTAGTTACCTAGAATTAAAAGAAGTAGGAACACCGACAGTATTCTCATTACGTTTCGATACTGCAAAAGAACCATTAGGTGACGTAAGAGTTCGTCAAGCAATTAACTATGCAATTGATAAAGATGCAATCATTTCAGAAATTTTGGGTGGTTATGGTAAATCGATCAGCACATTCCAAAGTGAATTATCTTTTGGTAACAATCCTGATTTAGAACCATATCCATATGATCCTGAAAAAGCAAAAGCATTACTGAAAGAAGCTGGAGTTGCGGAAGGGACAAGTTTGGATGTCTTTATCCCAGGTAACGACGGTAACTTTAAAGAAATCGTACAAGTAGTAGCATTTTATTTAGAAGAAGTAGGTCTTAAACTAAATATCAACAGTGTAGACAATACAACCCTTATATCTGACTTGATTCCTAAGGGAGATGCAGGTCATATGTATAGACAAGGTTGGGGCGGATGGACACTTGACTATGATAATACTGCGTATTTAATGTATCACGAAGGTGAGCAATGGAATCCATCATTTAAAAATGATAAGGTCGAAGAATTACTTGAAGCACAACGTGCGACTGTCGATCAAGAGGAGCGAAAAGCAATATTTATGGAGTTAACTGAATTGCTACATGAATTAGCACCAGAAGTCAATTTGTACCAAGCAGTAGATTTATATGGTGTGAACAAGAGGTTACAAGGCTTCCAACCACCTCATGATGATCGTATGCGTTTAGAAGAAGTTAGTGTTGAATAAATAGCAATGAGAGGTAGTATGTCTTTCATACTACCTCTTTGCTTTAAACGGGGAAGGAGGAAATAGAATGTTAACTTATATCATTCGTAGGTTGTTACACACGGTCTTAGTTATTTTTGTTATTTCCTTAATTATCTTCTTTTCAATTCGTTTAACAGGAGATCCTGTATCCGTCATGTTCTCTGCTGGCGAACCATCTAAAGAAGCAATTGAGGAAGTAAGAAAAAATTTAGGCTTGGATAAACCAGTCTATGAACAATACTTCATATTCCTTAAAGGGCTTGTAACTCTAGACCTTGGAGAATCTTTTAGAAGTGGTACATCTGTTACTAGCCTTATTTTGGAACGCCTAGGTGCTACCTTAGCTTTAGCATTTGGTGGAATCGTGGTAGCTATGGCTATAGCATTTCCGGTTGGTATTCTTTCAGCTGTTAAAAGAGGAACTAGTATTGACTTTTTCGGAAGAATTTTTTCTTTGATTGGTATCTCGTTCCCAAACTTTTGGTTGGGAATCATGTTAATCCTGGTTTTTGCAGTTCACCTACGATGGCTTCCTTCTTCAGGGTTTGAAAGTTTCAGTCATTTAATATTACCATCCATTACATTAGGTATGATTCTTTCTGGCATACTTGCACGTTTGGTTCGCTCTTCTATGTTAGAAGTAATGAATCAGCAATATATATCAACAGCTAAATCAAAAGGAATCAGTGAGTGGTCTGTCATTATCAAGCATGCTTTCAGAAATGCATTGTTACCAACCATCACTTTTTTAGGTATCCAATTTGGGTCTTTGCTAGGCGGTACAGTAATTGTTGAACAAGTATTTGCTTGGCCTGGTGTTGGTCGACTAATAATCGATGCAATTAACCAGAGGGACTATCCAGTCATTCAAGGTGGCGTTATATTCCTTGCAGTCATCATGGTCCTAGTCAACTTAATCGTGGATATAAGTTATTCATTTATTGATCCTCGTATCAAAACTGGGAAGGGGGCTTAACAATGACTACAAAGAATGATGAAAAAATCATTGTTAAAGGGAAAAAATCGTTAGGGAAAAAATTCATACAATTTGTCAAGAAAAACCCAGCAGGCTTTGTAGGGCTATTGTTAGTCGTATTAAGCGTTGGTAGTGCTCTTTTCGCACAATGGATTACACCCTTCGATCCTACAAAAGCAAGTTTGATGGATCGTTTAGCCCCTCCTTCATGGTCAGACCCTACTGGAGAATCAGTCTTCTTTCTAGGTGCCGACCAAATAGGTAGAGACTTATTTAGTCGAATTATATATGGAGCGAAAATTTCCCTTATGGTTGGCTTTTTTGGGGTACTCATTTCACTAGTAATTGGTACAATTCTTGGATTAATTTCAGGGTATTTTGGGAAATGGATGGACGATTTTATTATGCGTACAGCCGATGTTCAACTGGCGTTCCCATTCATTCTCTTTGCAATTGTGGTTATGAGTGTTCTAGGTACAGGTGTATGGAAAATCATTATTATTTTGGGTCTTACATATTGGGTCGGCTTTGCTCGACTAATAAGGGGCCAGGTTATCGCACTAAAAGAGCAGGAATTTGTTCAAGCAGCTAGGGCAATTGGTGGAACCAATTTCACCATAATTCGTAAGCATATTTTACCTAATGTTCTATCTTCAATTTTAGTTTTAGGGACGATGTACATTGCAGAATTTATTTTACTTGAAGCCTCACTAACTTTCCTTGGACTGGGTGTTGATCCGACTATCCCTTCATGGGGAGGGATGCTTGCCGACAGTCGTAATTATATTACTACAGCTTGGTGGACAGCCGTTTTCCCTGGTGTAGCCATTATGATTACCGTACTTGGTTTTAACTTACTCGGAGATTGGTTACGTGATCGATTTGACCCGAATTTGAAAATGTAGGGGTGACAAACGATGAAGTATGAAGACTTTTGGACGATGAATGGTCTGTTTTTAGATAAAAATGGTGATGGTATTAGGGATGGTATTTCTCTTTTTATTGACTTGCCTAAACAATTTATGCCAGAAGGACTTTTTGATTTTATGGCACGGTTAGGCTTTGAAACCACAGCTCTTTCCTACAATTTCTTTGAGGATATCAATCAACATATTCGTCTATCATTTAGAGAATCTGAAATAGATAAAATTGAGTTAACTGATAGTAATAAAGTTTGCATCTACTATAACCAGGTACAGTCTTGTTCAATTTTATTGCAGGAGCTAGCTAAATCCGGATTGGAGACTCAGGATTCTAATTCACCTACCTGGGAAGAGCGAACAATTAAGAAAGTCACGGATATTTGGTCTATTTCGGGCTTTGGAGATACTATAGAAGCTTCTCCACATCATCGATTAAATTTGGGTATAAATATAGACCCTACGATTAAGTCAATGCCACTTTTTAAGGAAATATGCCATTTCGTTGTTAGGGCAGCTCATTATAGTACGTCTATTCATTTCCCTCTATCTTTGAATGATAATCCATTCGTACTTTTGGACTTCAAAGAGAGTCAAACAAATCAAATCTCTGTTCCAATTAAACAACAGATTGTACTAGAAGGTAATAAGGAGGGGGTGGTAAGCCTCCTCAGTTGGATTAACCGTCAAAAACATTGGAGTGATGGTGGCTCGTTTGGGAAGTGGGAGCATCAATTATCTCTGGAACAGAAACAAGAACAAGAGAGTTCGATTTGGTTAGAGGAAGAGTGGACCACTCAATCAGAAGTTGAAAAACTATATGGAGTTTTATCTGAAACAACAATAGAAGAAGGCTCTGCTATTGAAATCTTCATTTCTGAACCATATGAAATACGAAAAAGTATTGAAAGTTTTATTAAAATGAAATATCCGTACATACAATCAATAAACGTACGTTCATCATTTAAACCTGGTTTTCATTGGATTAAAGAAGAAATACTTCCAATGATTTCAAAAGATTGTATTGAATTAAAGATTTTAACGAAAAAGGAACAGAATGAAGCGGGGCTTGAATTGCCTATCAGATGGATTCAAGAACTTTATCCTATTGACCTATATTTGGAAAAAGAGCTTACTCAACTGGATGCAGAATCGATTCAATTTGACTTAATAGATGAAAATACGCTTAAAACCTATGAAGTAGTTGAATTACTATCAAATGGAGAAGAGAAGACATTAGGAAATCTTTCAGTTCCTATATCTAAAATAGAGTATGTTGTACCTAATCAATTTTCTTATCCAACTACAAGTATGTTCCGCACCTTTGTTGAAGGTCAATTAACCAACGAAGTAAAGATTCCGACAGATCGAGAGCAATTCTATCTGTATTATATGGAAGAGTTTCTGCCGAAATTAGTAGGAAAACTTGGATCGGTAAACGAAGGACAAGGTGTTACACGTCCGTTATTCGACCGAATAGAGCTTGAAGTGACAATGAGTGAAGAAGAAGAAAAACTTGGTGTAGATCATGAACGAACCTCATCTATGGAAGCATTGTATGAAGATCTTTATTTTAATACATTAGATTATTTTTCAGAGTGGGGCACCCAGGTATCAGGAATCTCCTATGATGCACCTGGTGGGATTCATCCATATATGCATGTTAGTAGAGGTAGTAAACCTAAAGCATCCATTCGAGTTTTTAAATGGAATGATTTCATTCCTGCAAGAATTGCGACTTCGAATATTTGTATGAATTCAAACTGTGAAAGTTTAGAGGCCATAGTGAATATTGGTCACCTCAAAAAAACAATAGCGTTAGAAGATGTTTCTCAATCATTGAACATGAATAGCCAATTAGAAGACTGGTTAGATCAGCATCCGAATATTAAGGTAGTATATCCTGCTACTTCCTATGGAGGAGAAACCATACCAGTAATAGAAGTATATTTGAAATCCAATGAAGAATTTGAATCTTCATTAAAATTATCACTTCATAAACCAACAATCGTAATTGAAGCGGGACATCATTCAAATGAGGTTTCAAGTACACAAGCGGCACTGCAATTAGTTGAAATGGTTGTACAAGGTCAATTTGGAGATCTAAATAAAGTCAACATCGTAGTCATTCCAATGGCTAATCCTGATGGAACAAAGTTGTTGTCGAAATTAAGAGCCGAACATCCAGAATGGAAACACCATGCTGCTCGTTATAACGCGGTAGGCCTAGAGTTTGCACATATACGTTATAAGGAAACTATTTTTGGTGAAGCTGATGTTCTTCCAACGGTTATGAAAAAATGGGCTCCAGATGTAGTAGCTGACAATCATGGAATTCCAGCTCATGAATGGATACAACCATTTGCAGGGTATAATAGCCCTCCTAGATTCCCAGTTTCATATTTCCTTCCTAGTTCTAAAATGTATGGAATTGGACGTGTATCGCAAGAGGTTAACACAGAACTTCTTTCAGAAAATTTGGAAACAATCGTGCAATCAATTGTTTCTCAATTTGAAGGAACAGATATAGAGAAAGATAATATTTATTGGAAAAAAAGGTTTATAAAATATGGCCATCAATGGTTACCAGAAGTATTTCCTATTGAGGAATCTGAAAACTTTAATTTTTATAGAAATACTGCTGTTACGCCAACATATCCAACAGTTAGTATTCTTAGATATCCAGAGTGGGTAGCTGCTGATTTAATTTCTGAAGCTGCTGATGAGATTGTTTATGGAAAAGAATTGGATAGTTGTATAGAAGCTCAGGTCCTTTTTAATAAAGGAATTATTAACGTTTTGCAAAACAAGGAAATCTTAGTTTTAAACGACAAAGGTACTCGATTCCGGGAAAGACCGATTAAACTTTAAAAGGAGGATGACTATTGAAAAAACTATTATTGACAGGATTTGAACCTTTTTTATCATATACGGTGAATCCAACGATGAAAATTGTTGAAGAGTTAGATGGAGAGACGATTGGGGACTATACAATTCAAAGTAAAATCATGACTGTAGATTTTGCATCTTCAGGAAAACAATTATTAGATCATATTAAGGAAACAGAACCAGACGCGGTTATTTCGCTTGGCTTGGCTGGAGGACGTTACAAGATTACCCCTGAACGGATTGCGATTAATTGTAAAGATGGGGAACCTGATAACAATGGGTACAGTCCTGTTGATGAAGCTATCCAAGAAGATGGACCACCTGCTTATATGTCTACTTTGCCTATTCGAAAAATGGTGAATTCATTAATTGAAAAAGGATATCCAGCCGAGATTTCAAATACAGCTGGTACTTACTTATGCAACAACGTGATGTATGAAGGGCTACATTATGCTGCACAAAATAAGTCATCTATGAAAAGTGGTTTCATTCATATTCCAGCTTCCCATGAGTTGGCCTTGCAACATGGTAAAATTCCAAGCATATCACATGAAGATTTGTTAAATAGTGTACGAATTTGTATTGAAGTTCTTTCAGAGAGTGATAAATAATTACACTTCCAAAACAAAGAGCGGCCGAAAATTTCTATCTTCGGTCGCTCTTTTTATAACGGATAAAGTTTTCACTTTACAATCTAGTCCCATGCACAATTGAGTCGCACGTTTTGGGTAAGAAAATGCCTTTTCTCTCATCTTCAAACACCGTAATTGAAGTTGCTTTGGGCTTTCGTGGTGGTGCTTTAAATTTCAAAGGGTCTCAATCATAAATGATAATATCAGTAATTTTATATGCGCCATTTTCTACCATTATTACAACATAATCTTTTTCGCGTTCATAAGAGGAAAAATTACCTGCTGCGTCCATGAAGTCGAATGTTTCAAAAGTACTGACTACAGCGTGGTTCGTTTCAATAAAGACATCTGTGATTTCGTTTGATGTGAAATCGAAAATCATCCCTTGTCCGGAAATCTGTGAAATATAGTCATCCATTTCGTTGTATGCAGTACTGTCGTATAAAAGCATGTCTTCAATGTAGTAAAAATCTTCGTAATCTAGTGCCAGTTCATAGTTGTTCCTGAAGTACAGGACAAATTGGGTAAGTGTGCTTTCTTCAAAGTAAAACTTAAAATCATCATTATTTTCTTCAGAGGATTTGTAATCTTCATAGTAAGAGTCAGCTTTTGCAGAGGAGTCAGGATCGTATACATAATCGTCGTAAAATGAAAACACATTGACTACTTCAGTTGCAGTCATGGGAGAATTGGACCAATTTTGGACCAGTTCTAGCATCGTGTACATGGGAATGGAAAAGCCGATAGATTTATCGTCAGTTAGTAAAGCTGAGTTGATACCGATTACTTTGCCTGTTTTAGCATCTAGGAGGGGTCCACCACTACTACCAGGTGAAATTTGTGCGTCAATTTGGTAAACATTTTCGTATTGGAAGTCTGAAGTAAATGATCGGTCGAGTCCGGTTAAGTAGCCAATAGAGGCAGTGTTTTCTAAACCTTGAGGGCTTCCAAGTGCAATAACTTCCGTTCCAATATCTGTTTCCCCTGTTTCTACAATAAGTGGGGTTTGACCTGCATAATCGTTGACCTGAATTAAAGCAATGTCATAAAGATCTGAAATCCCAATGACTTTTCCCATAGTTTGTTGACCGTTTATGTTTTTAAGTATTACTTCTTTGTAGCCAGCTACAACATGGGCATTGGTTATGACAGTTCCTTTTTCTTCAAATAGGAAACCAGAACCTAAGCTGGTCTCAGTGAATATGGTAAACACTCGTGATTGGGACTCTTTAATAATTTGAGTTTTTTCTTTCTCTTGTTCTTTCTCTGTTAATGGAACAGGATCTGGTTCCTTTTTTAAGGGAGTTTCTTTCGTATCTACTTTTTCTTCATTTCTTTTATTAAGAGAAACTTCGGAATCTGTTATTGTTGTTATTTCTTTTGGTTCCTGATCATTAAGAATGGTAGATATCTTAAATCCAATAGCGAAACATACAAAAAGTGTGAGAAGTAAACCAGTAAACAAAAGTGCCTTCCGCTTACGAGACTTGGCACGTGTCTTTTTTATTTGTTTTCCGCAGTCACTACAAAATTTAGCCTCTTGTTCATTCTTCGCTCCACAATGAGAGCAATACATATAACCCCTCCTTGCTTCCAATTTATGTTTATTTTATCACACTATTTACATGGGACAAAAGAAATACTATCTCTCAAGTTTTTTTTTGATATATTTTTTAACTATTCTGTTTAAATGATATAATAAGATTGTATGGAAATAAAGTGGTATTGAAATAAGTATTAATACATAGGTTATTTCATAATGACGGCTATCGAAAGGGATGAAGTGTATGGGACAAGTGAATGAGGATTTTAAAGTTGCAGTGGTGCAAGCCGGCTCTGAAATTATGGATAAAGTTAGAGGAGTTAAGAAAACAATTAAACTATTGGAAGAGGCTGGAGAGAATAATGCAAAGATAATTGTTTTTCCAGAAGCTTTTATTCCTGCATATCCAAGGGGAATGTCCTTTGGAGCAGTTGTAGGTAGTCGTTCAAATGAAGGTAGGAAAGATTTCTTAAATTACTGGAAAAATTCAATTACGATTCCAGGTGCGGAGACTGATCAGATAGGAAAAGTAGTAAAAAAAATTGGTGCTTACGTAGTCATAGGAGTTATTGAGAAAGATAATGAAAATAGTAATGGAACACTATATTGTACTGCTTTGTTCTTTGGCCCAGACGGAGATATTTTAGGGAAGCATAGAAAGTTGAAACCAACTGGATCGGAGAGATTGATTTGGGGCGAAGGAGATGGGAGTACATTGCCAGTCTTTGATACCCCTTACGGCAAAATTGGTTCTTTAATTTGTTGGGAAAATTATATGCCATTAGCGAGAGCGGCAATGTATTCTAAAGGAGTTCAAATTTATATAGCTCCTACTGCGGATCATCGGGATACATGGCTTGCTTCAATGCGTCACATTGCTAATGAAGGAAGATGCTTTGTATTATCTTGCAATCAATATTCAACGAAAGATATGTATCCAACTGAAATTACTTCTCGAGAAGAATTTGCTCATTTGCCACATGAAATGTCACGAGGTGGTAGTTGTATCGTAAATCCTCTAGGTGAATTCTTAGTAGAACCGGTCTTTGGAGAAGAAAAAATACTGTATGCAGACTTAAATCTTGATAAAATTGCCGAAAGTCAATTTGATTTTGATGGAATGGGACACTATTCCAGACCAGATGTATTTCAACTTATAGTTAATGAAAAAAAACAAGAAAATGTTATTTGGAATAAATAATTGATTTAAAAAACAATACAGGTTCAATACTTAATAGCCTTAGTGCCACTGAAATGAGAAGTTAATTACACTATTTATAGTGGTGATTAGCTTCTTTTATTACTAAAAAACAAGATGGTCTCCATGATTTAGAGAATAATTAAACAAGTTTTTAATTAGAAGAAATATGGCGAAAGGGAATAATTAATATAAGCGAGTCAATTTCGGTGTTTGTCAAGATAGTTGTCGCATAAAGATCTTTTCATTGATTAAACATTTGTTCAATTTAGCTTCATTCTAACTACCGCGCTTTGCTTGCTCTCCTGTGGATAACAAATCAGAGTTTCACTCTAATTTATTATCCACAGGGCAAAGGGGTAAATACCTTTAGAGAATACGAGTAGCAGTTCATAGATGTCTACAAACCTATTTGGAAGTCTTATCTGCTCGTAACTTTTCTTTCATCGGATTTAATGCAACTGACTCGTGTGGATCCCAGTTTCTCGTTGAACGTGACCATCGCTCTGGATGCTTTTGTTTCGCAAGTTCATATACTTCTTTTCGCTTTTTGAGTACTTCAATGTGGACACCTGTATGACGCTGTTCTGGTGTCACAAAATTGATTCCGCTATGCTGATGCTCAAAGGTGTGCCAATGGGCAAACCTTGCGGTCCATTCTCGTGCATCTTCAATTGTTTTGAATCCAGTGTACGGGAACTCAGGTCGATATTTAAGTGTCCGAAAGATGGATTCAGAATACGGATTATCATTACTCACACGCGGTCTTGAATAGGAACTTTGGATGCCTAGTGTTTCAAGTAATACCTGAAACGTCCCTGCTTTCATCGGACTGCCATTATCAGAGTGTAAGACCAGAGGTGCCCCGTGAATTTTTTCATTTAGAATGGCATTTCTTATTAATTTTTCGGCGTGAGCAGCGTCTTCTGTTTCCCATACTTCCCACCCGACAATCTTTCTACTAAATAAATCGATGATTAAATAAAGCTTATAATAGAACCCTTTAACAGGTCCTTTTAACCAAGTAATATCCCAGGTCCATACTTGATTGGGGGCCTTCGCTAAATAACTTTCGGGTAATTTCATTTCTGGTCTTTTACTTTGACCACGATGCTGCTGCATTTTTTCTTCCCGTAAGACGCGATACATTGTTGATTCAGATACGATATAAATCGATTGGTCCGCAAGTTTCGGTACGATTTGTGAAGGTGGTAAATCCACAAATTCTTCTTTTTTGACGACATCTAATATTTCTAGTCTTTCTTCTTTTGTTATCTTGTTCTTAGGTTCAGGACGTAGCGCGTGGGGTCGTTGATCATTCTTGATTCCACCATCTGAAACCCAACGTTCATACGTGCGAACATTGATGTTCAGTTCTGCACACGCACGAGCTAAGCGCGCACCGTTGCGATTAGCTTCCTGAATTAGTTCTACCGCGAGTTTGCGATCTGACGGGCTAATCATTCGTCCTCTTGATCCCCCCAAATCGCTCGGGCCTTTTTTCTTAGCAATAATAATGCCGCTGCTTCTGCCAACGCCTTTTCTTTTTTACGCAGATCTTTTTCAATCTCAGATGTACGTCGTTTTTCTTCTTTCAGTTCCTGAGAAAGCCGCTTGGTCTGATTGATTTCACCAGTATTTGCGTCTAAACAAAGTGAACGCCATGCATCAATTTGCTCTTTATATAACCCTTTTTTGCGACAGTATTCTGCTAGCTCTGTTTGATTCATGGAGTAGGTTTCCAAAACAACTAGAAACTTATCTTCACTACTCCAGCGTTCAGAAGTTTGTCCATTACCCGGTGTTGAATGTCCATTAATACGTGCGTTGTTTCTCCATTTATAAAGTGACTGTTCTGAAATTCCAAGTTCTTTACTAATACTCTTAATCGATTCGTTAAGAGGGGGCATCATTCTTTTTAGGACAGCGTCCTTCAAATCCTTCGTATATCGTTTCACAATTTGTGTATTCATGTCGCACGACCTCCATCTATTTATTAAGTATAACAAGGAGAGTTCTATACGACACCTATCCTAACAGAGGGGGATTTCATAATAATAAGTCTAGTAATAAAATCCGAACAAAGTTG
>NZ_ALJG01000352.1 GCF_000286315.1 Paenisporosarcina sp. TG20
CGTGGGACGAATGAACGCCATAATGGATTGATACGTCGCTTCATTCCCAAAGGGAAGGCCATTTCAGCAGTTTCTGATGTAACAGTTACATATGTTGAGAATTGGTGCAACCGGCTTCCGCGCAGAATTCTTGGGTACCGTACGCCTGAAGAATGTTTCCAGGGCGAGCTATTACAATTGGTTTCTGGCAAGGACGACATGCGTTGTTTAGCAACTTGACAAGGAGCCTCTGCGGGTATGACTCCCAAGCCTTGAACCCCCAGCAGAGTGAACTGGCTTTTGCCTGCCAAGACTATCATGCCCGCCTCTCCATGTAAAGTTGCGAGTCAGCTACTCTAGTACCGTTGCTTAGTCTTATTCTTATTAGCATCAAATTAGCGGTTTACTTGGTTTTTCACTTCTGTTGCATTTAATATTGCAATTGAGGATTTAATTTAATATGATTATTTACATAGGTAAAGTAAGTGTTTTCGACAATTTTATTTATATTTAGGCACATAGTTTCAACTATCTACAAAACTCTCCAAATGTCTTTGACAAATGATATTTGGGTTGGTAAGATTTTCTTTAATGAGAAAATGCCCCTTTTTTCATAGGTAATTATTCGTCTCCAGTTGCTATTTGATTTTTGTCCCCACTTTTTTGTTTACTTTAAAAGACTATCATTTTTTGTTCTTGATTAAGATTGATTGTTTTGGGTTAAATTGGATATATGTAATATAGTAACTACTATTAAGAGAAAGAGGTGACTCATGAAATTAAGTTATATTAAATCGACATCATTCTTACTTATTTTTTTGCTTTCGTTTACAGTCTTTTCATTACCAGTAGGTGCAGCTGGTACAGCACCTGATCTTAACACAGCGAGTTCTTATGGTATTTTAGGAGATACGGCAACAGTTACCGGTGAAACCCATATAAATGGGGATTTTGGAATTAATTCAAAAACAGGAGATGCGGATGTTAAAGGGGTAATAAATATAGCGAATGACGCATATAAAGCAGCCTTTTCAGATTTAGGCTCAGCTATTGTCGCTGCAGAATCTCAAGTAGCTGATTTTACACCTGTAACATCTGATCTTGGAGGTCAAACATTAACTCCAGGGGTTTACAATTTTACTAAAGCTGCATCAATTGGTTCAGATATCATACTTGACGGCAACGGGGTTTATATTTTTCAAATTGGTGGAGCGTTTACTACTGCGGCAGACACTAAAATTAATTTAATGGGTGGCGCTCAAGCTTGTAATATCTTCTGGGTAGCAAATGTTGCAACCATCGGAGCAAACAGTACCCTTGAGGGAACTTTAATGAGTAAATCAGCAATTACGCTTGGTGCTAACTCAACGACTAACGGCAGAATTCTTGCACAAACTGCAGTTACAGCTAATGCAGCTAATACAAGAATTAACGTTCCAACAACCTGTACAGCTATAACAGAACCAGAACCGGATCCAGTACCCGCACCAGAACCAGATCCAGTGCCAGCACCTGAACCGGATCCAGTACCCGCACCAGAACCAGATCCAGTACCGGCACCAGAACCTGATCCAGTACCCGCACCTGAACCGGATCCAGTACCAACACCAGAGCCAGATCCTGTACCAGTACCTGAACCTGGCTATAGTCCAATCAAAGCAGAATGTCCTTCTCCCTTAGTGAGTGTTGAATTGAACTCAAAAGGAAATTTGATTATTCATGCTGTGCTACCTAATGATACAAAAGCAACAGGTACTTGGGTATTTAATGTAGGTGGGAAAACTTACGAAGTAAAAGGCAGTGAAGAAATAACCTATACAGCAGTTAATGTACCAGTCGGTACTTACAAAGTTGATGTACAATTTATTCCAGATAATAATGGAGAAGTTGTCGATTTAGCATCATGTACAGTGTCTGTACCTACTGTTTCAGGAGGAACACTACCAGACACATCTACACCTTGGTATAATTTACTTCTTGTTGGAACAGTTCTATCGCTATTAGGTATAACGTTCTTGATAAGAAAGAAGATTTATGAATAGAAAACGTCCATCTATAAGAAAGTTTAAAGGTTTTCATTTGCTGTCCCTGGGATTATTGATCCTGGGGATTAGTTTTATTATTTGGTCGTCATTTGAAATTTATGGAAATAAAGTTTCAATGTCTGCACCAATTATACCAATTAAAGAACAACTCGAAACCGTTAACCTCCCTTCTATCTCTAATGAAGTTGGAGAAAAAAAAATATTGTACCCTATAAGACCAACAGTAGGAGAAGACATTGGGAGTTTAACGATTCCAGCATTAAATCAAACTATACCTATATTTCATGGAACAGATGAGGATGAATTAAAAAGAGGTATAGGTCACTTTGCCCAAAGTGTGCTACCAGGTGAAAATGATAATTCCGTATTGTCAGGACACCGGGACACTGTATTTAGGAAATTAGGGCAGTTGAAACTTCAAGATCAACTTATCGTGAAAACTTCAGCAGGTGTGTTTACATATGAGATAAAGGAAATTAAAATAGTTGATCAATATGATAAAACCATCATTACACCAACAGACGATGCAGTTTTAACCGTAACCACTTGTTATCCTTTTGATTTCATTGGAAGTGCACCAGACAGATATATCCTTATCGCAGATCTAATCAATAGTGAAATATTTTAATTTATGAACAAAATTACTAAAAATAAAACCACCTATTTTGATTTAACATCAAATAGGTGGTTTTATTGTATAAATGGACAGAAAGGCGATTTGTGGATATTAAAGGTTTACTTCGTATAACCTCATAAGTTTTCCAACTCTTACAACATCAATATTGACCTAATGTCCTCTTCAGTAAGTGTTGGTGAAACTTTTCCTTCAGGATCGAAAATTTCTTCAATGAGCAGTTTCTTTTTCTCTTGCAGTTCATTCATTTTTTCTTCAATTGTCCCTCGTGCAACAAGCTTGATGACTTGAACAACATTGGTCTGTCCCATGCGATGGGCACGATCAGCAGCTTGCTCCTCTACTGCTGGATTCCA
Organism: Paenisporosarcina sp. TG20; assembly: GCF_000286315.1. Classification (GTDB taxonomy): domain Bacteria; phylum Bacillota; class Bacilli; order Bacillales_A; family Planococcaceae; genus Paenisporosarcina. The sequence goes on from NZ_ALJG01000352.1 coordinate 3,015, forward strand.
CCAATTATCATATAGGATAACCGTGTCAGCACCCGTTAAATTTAGGCCTGTCCCTCCTGCTTTCAAGGAAATGAGGAACAGATCCCGTTCGCCATCATTAAATCGATTGCAGGTATCCACTCGTTCCTTGGATGGAGTTTTTCCATCAAGATAGAAATATGGGTGCCCTTGAATTGCCAGCTCCCTCCCTATTAGTTCAAGCATTTTAGTGAATTGGGAGAAAATCAACACCCTCCTCCCTGCTATTTGGGATTCCTCCACAATCTCCAACAATTGTTCGAATTTTGCTGAGCTTCCTTTATAATCATCTACAAATAATACTGGATGACAACAAATCTGCCGTAAACGAGTCAAACCAGCCAAAATTTTAATGCGGTTTTTTCTGATACTATCTTTGTCCAGATGTTTCAACGTATCATGTTTAAGTTTCGCCAAATAAGCAGCATAAAGCTTTTTCTGATCAGGAAGCAACTCGATTGATTCAGTGGATTCGATCTTATCAGGAAGCTCTGGTAGTACATCCTCCTTTAATCTGCGGAGTAAAAATGGTTTAATTCTGCGACCAATTGTTTCCTTGGAAAGGTTACTATATTCCTTAAAACCCATAAATAGTTCAGGAAAGACCACATGAAAAATCGACCATAATTCTTCAAGTGAGTTTTCTACTGGTGTACCAGTTAGAGCGAAGCGGTAATTTGCCTGTATCTTCTTTACCGCTCGTGCTGTTTGTGTCCAATGATTTTTAAATGCTTGTGCCTCATCAAAAAACACAGTGTGAAAAGTTTGTTTCTCAAACCACGAAATATCCTTTCGTAATAAAGGATAAGAGATAATGACAACATCCACTTCTAGTGCAACCTTTAAAATTTTAGTCCTTTCTGCCTTATTTCCGTCAATTACAACAGCTTGTATATTTGGGGAAAATTTCGTTAGTTCATTAAGCCAGTTATAAGTTAAAGATGATGGGCAAACAACAAGGACTGGATGCTTGTTGTTTTTGATGTCTTTAAGTTCTGATTGAATAAAAGCGATACTTTGTAGCGTTTTTCCAAGACCCATATCATCTGCAAGAATTCCTCCAAATCCATAGCTCGCTAGCGTTTTCATCCATTTATATCCTTGTTTTTGATATTCGCGTAATATCAACTCAAGGCTATTTGGAACTTGGAACTCTAAACTACCGGGATTTTGAATGTTATGCAAGAATTTCGTGAACGATTCTTCTAAAAGATACGAATTTTCATCAATGGAGTTAAACAGTTGGAGTCCCTTAATGATTGGTAAACTTATACCGTTTTCTAAATCCTCATTTTGGACTGGGTATGCATTTAGGAAACGCTGAATTTCTTCAAATTCCCTTGTCTCCAATGAAAGAAGTGATCCATTTCGCAAACGATAATACTTCCGTTTTTCTTCTAAAGCTAGCAGAATGTCACGTATATGTTTTTCAGGAATTCCATCCATTTCAAATTTGAATTCAAGCCAATTGGTACGTTCTTTTTGTACCTTTACTCTAATCCGAGGACGAGCATTTTCTTTAAAGATTCGATTTCTGACTGCAGTGGTTGCGTATATTTCTACAAGACTTTGGATTTCGGGAATGACATGATACAAAAACGAATACTCTAACTCTTCATCATGTAAAAAATAACCTCCGGCCGTCTTGATGAACAAACTATCGTCCATCTTCTGGAGGATTAAATTTTCTTTCTCTAAATCTCTACTAAACATGGAGTCCAACAATAATTCCCGAGTTTCAAAAGGATCAATTACAATGCTTCCATAGTGAAACTCCAATCCAGCAAGCAAACGATCTTTTACACGGTCCAAGTAAAGCTTGATTTTTAAAGGTGTCTTATCAAACTTTTTGGACATAGCTGCAGGTAGTAGCACGTCACCTAGTCTCTTTAAATCCGGAACTACTTTTTCCAGAAAAACGTCTATTTGTTCATGAGGTATAAGAATTTGATTAGACCCAGAAACATCTAGCATTTCTTTCAAATCAGATAGACGGTTACTGTCCTCGCTTTTCATACGGATTATTTTCCCTTCGGAGAGGACAGAACTATATGAATTTAGCACAACTAATTGATTCATTCCATGAATTCTCATTTCATAGGCTGAGCCCTCAGCTTCAGCAATATCAAACTGTAAAGAAAGCGGTTCTTTGGTTAAGTGAAGGCCTTCATATGATTGTCCATCATATTCTAACTTTAGATTTGGTGCTTTTTCTAGTATTGGCAAAAGCCTTTCCCATGCAGAAGGAGGAATTAATAATAGTTGATTGTTTCGCACTAAGTCTGATTCATCCAACAAACCATCTATGTAGAGCTGTTCATCGTTCACTATTGCTATGAGTTTCTGAAAAACATTATTTGATTCTTGTTGAAAGCAGTGAATACTTTGGTCGTAAGTAAATGAAATAGAAAGAACTGTGGGAATTCCTTCTTTTATTTTCAATAGAAAATCTCTAATATTCGGTACAAATGTTGAACCAATCTTAACTTTTATTCCAAACTTATACTGTCCTCGACCTAAGTGGACTGGCTGATATATAAACTCTACATCCAACATTTCCCTTTGTTCAAAGTGTAGTTGATGATTACTTGAACGTATTGGTTGTTTATTGAAAATGGATAGAAAACCCTCAGTTAGTGCTTTTTGAGTTGTCAGTTGTTCATTTGCAATAATAGGAAAGGTTTCTTGCAGTTGATGTTCGGAAATTGACAGTAAAACGGCAGCAATATGCTGACAACTTTTTTGATAGGAAGCTAGTTTAGGACAGCTGCATTTGGGTTTAATCCCTCCGTTTTTATCCTTTTCAATGGTGACATAAAAGTCTTCAGTACCTTTAACTATTGCTTCGCAGTAACCTGGACTATAACTTTCAAATGTAACATTATTAGCACGATAAAAAGAGTCTCCTTTTTTGAAGGAGACTGTTCCGCACATTTCTTTTATTATTTTTTGATTAATTTTGATTTTCAAATGTCTTGCACCTTCTTAGGAATATTTCGAAGTGTAAAATTAGATGAATTCACGTAGTTCAAGTTAATATTTACTTACTATCACAATTGTATCATATAGGTCCCAACTCTACTGTGCAAAGTGTTTCAGTTAAGAAACCTTACAACAATCCGCGTTATCTTGTTATTCTCATGTACCTCACACTAAGATACCTCACCTGTTATCCCAGACAACCCAATCCATAATAAAAAATCCACCTTATACTCTAATATGAGTATAAGAGGTTGTTCAAAAAGTCCGCTAAAAATAGCTGTCGTATCTCTTCGTTGGCTTGCTTCTCTGCTCCTCACGTATCAACACCATACGCTCCGGTGCTCGAAGGCTACGCCGCCTCGACCTACTCGGCTCTTTTTATGCTCCTTTTTGAACACGCACTATAAGGTGGATTAATAAATTCTTATGCAATTTTATTTTTCAGTAAACCTGCCATTACTGCTGTGACAACTGAACCAGCAATGATTGCTAATGCATAGAGCAAGATTTTCGCTATGCCTCCGTCAACCAGTACCATGACGAATACTCCACCATGTGGTGCGCGAAGAGCGATGTCGAATAACATTACAAGTCCACCAGTTAAAGCTGCACCTGTTACTGCAGATGGAATGACACGAGCTGGGTCAGCTGCTGCGAATGGGATAACTCCTTCAGTAATAAAGCATGCTCCTAGAACATAAGCTGTTTTCCCTGCTTCTCTTTCCGGTTTTGTGAACCGGTTTTTGAACAATGTCGTTGCTAACGCCATCCCGAGTGGAGGTACCATACCTGCGGCCATGACTGTTGCAATATACGTGAAGTTTTCTGCATCTAGCATTGCAAGGCCGAATGTGTATGCGGCTTTATTGATTGGACCACCCATATCGATAGCCATCATCCCGCCTAAGATGAGACCGACAAGAATTGCGTTGGTTCCACCTAATCCTTCTAAAAATGAAGATATTCCCGTATATACTTTTGTTAATTGTGGATTTACAAGCATCATGACTATACCGGTAATCGCAATACTGAAAACCGGGAAAAATAATACAGGCTTTAAACCTTCAAGTGAATCTGGTAAACGAGCGAACATTTTCTTAACGAACAAAGTGACGTATCCTGCAAGGAAACCAGCGATAATCCCGCCTAGAAAACCAGATCCTCCACTCGCCCCTTCTACACCTGTTACAGTAATTGCGATTAATCCACCAATCATACCTGGCGCAAATCCTGGACGATCAGCTATACTACTTGCGATAAATCCAGCTAGAACTGGAACCATTAAGAAGAATGCTTTTGCTCCACCGATTGTGCTTAACATTGCTGCAAATGCATTGTATTCTGGGCTATCTGGATTACCAGACTCAATTCCCCAGAAAAACGAAAGGGCAATTAATATCCCGCCACCAACGACAAAAGGCAACATGTTAGAAACGCCATTCATTAAGTGTTTATAAAATCCATTACTCAATTCAGTTCCAGATTCTTCTTCTTTAGATGAGTCATGGCGATAAATCGGTGCATCATTTGTGATTGCTCGATTCAGCAAGGTATCTGTCTCGTAGATTGCCTTACCCACCTTCGTCTGAATGACGGGTTTTCCATTGAAACGTGCCATTTCCACTTTAGTGTCTGCAGCCACAATAATGGCATCTGCACCAGCAATATCAGCGTCTGTCAAGCGGTTTTTCGCACCACTTGAACCGTTAGTTTCAACTTTGAGAGAAATGCCCAATTCCTTTGCACGTTCTTTAAGCTTTTCGGCCGCCATGTATGTATGGGCAATCCCTGTTGGGCAAGCAGTAACGGCTAAAATTTTCTTGGATGTACCTGTACCTTGTTTTACTTCTGTTTCAATTGCTACGTCTGTTCCATCTACTTCAGATTCCTTTTCTGTCACTGCTCTTAATACATCCCCAATAGAAGTTGCTTCGAGAATTTTTTGTCTAAAGTTTTGATCCATCAAAAAAGTGGCCAACCTTGAAAGTGCGTCTAAATGATCATTATTAGCACCTTCGCTTGCAGCAATCATGAAGAACAAATGTGCAGGTTGTCCGTCAAGTGACTCATAGTCAATCCCAGTAAGTGATCGTCCAAATGCGATCGCAGGTTCTTTTACTGCGGTAGATTTTGCGTGGGGAATAGCTATGCCATCACCAATTCCAGTTGTACTTTGCTCTTCACGTGCTAATATGTCTTTCGTGAATGCTTTTTTATCTGTCAGCTTATTTGCCCTGCCTAGTTGATCTATCAATTCTGTTAAAACAGCCTTCTTGGAATCTGCTTTTAAATCCAAGATAATGGTGCTTTTAGTTAACAATTGTGTAATTTTCATTTTGTCACGTCCTGTTCATGGATTGGGTGTATTATTACTTGTTCTACCAATGCTTCAACATCACTTTTCTCACATAAGTCTGATTGAAAAGCGGTGGCACTTCCACTTGCCACACCATATCGAAATGCCATTATTACATCTTGATTTTTAATGAATGATGCGATAAATCCTGATACAAGTGAATCTCCAGCACCTACAGTGTTAACAACTTTCCCTTTCGGAACTTCAGCGGAAACGACAAGGTTTTTTGTGACAAGAAGTGCACCTTCTTTTCCCATTGAAACAACTACGTTTTGAACACCTATATCCACTAGTTTTTTTGCATAATGGCAAGCTTCTTCTTTAGTTGTAATGATCGTCTCAAATAATTCCCCTAGCTCATGTTCGTTCGGTTTGATTAAAAATGGTTTTTTAAGCACCAACTTTTTAAGTGCAGGTCCGGATGTATCTAGTACGAAATGGACATCCTTATCATTACAAGTTGAAGCGATTTCCATAAAAAATGTGTCAGGAATCGACTCTGGTAAACTTCCAGCAAGGACAAACCAATCACCTTGTTTCATTGTTTTGATTTTGTCCAATAGTACATTTTGTTGCTGAGTATTAATGACTGGACCGGGCCCGTTCAATTCCGTTTCTTCCGATGCTTTAATTTTCACATTAATTCGTGTTATTTCATCCGTCTGAATAAAATCGGTATGAATGCCTTCCTTCATAAGAAACTGTTCAATGTAGTTTCCCGTGAATCCACCAGCAAATCCAAGTGCAATGTTATTGACACCTAAGCGTTTTAAAACGCGCGATACGTTAATCCCTTTGCCCCCTGGATAGTAAAACACTTCATTAGAACGATTTAATTGACCAGTTTTAAAATCCGATAAGAATGTGGTGTAGTCAAGCGATGGTGTAAATGTGCATGTATAAATCATGTCTTCTCCACCTTTACAGTTGTCTTATTCCTCAATGACTCAATGGTTTGTAATGACAGATTGTCCACAATTAGAACGGCATATTCCAGATCAATTATTTTAGAAAAACTTACTTTTTCATATTTGGTATGATCTGTCACCACATAAGTTTTTCTTGAAAGTGAACTAGCAAGTCTTTTTATTGATGCCTCTTCAGGATCCGGTGTCGTATATCCATACTGTTCATGAAAACCATTTACACCAAGAAAACATTTATCAAATCGATAGCTTTGTAACGATTGAATAGTTTGGGAACCGACAAGTGCTGCGGTCCTGGACTTAATTAAGCCACCTGTCAAGTAGGTAGTAATGCCATACTCGTTAAGTGAGTCAACATGAGTGAGTCCATTTGTGACAACAACTATGTCTTTGTCTTTCATATGAGGTATCATTTGAAATGTTGTACTACCAGCATCAAGAAAAATGCAGTCTCCTTCTTTAATGAACGATGCAGCAAATTTAGCTAAGCGTTTTTTCTCTTGAAGATTCTTGGTCGACTTATCTAAGATGCTAGGTTCTAATGAATTTCTATCCGTTAACATAGCTCCACCGAAGACCCGTTCTAATCTATTTTGATTTTCGAGCTCGGTCAGATCTCTTCTTATCGTCGATTCTGAAGAGCCAGTAGCGTCTACAATATCTTGTATTTTAATTGTTTGCTTTTTAGCCAATAAGCCTAAGATAATTCCATAACGTTCATTGGTTAACATCTTGTCACCTTCTTTATTATTATTAAAATAGATAATACTTGAAATCGCTTCCAAAATCAATCATAATCAATCATAAGCGGTCATAATCATTCAGAAAATTTGATTGTCATACATTGACCATAAAATAAGAGGAGGAATTTCAATGATTGAAAAACAATATAACATCACATCAGCAGAAGGTATTCATGCTCGTCCAGCGGCAGTATTAGTAGGGGCTCTTGCTCCATATAAGTCGGAAATTACACTTGAGTGGAATGATAAAAAAGTTAATTTAAAATCGATATTAGGTGTCATGTCTCTAGGCGTTTCATCTGGTGCGAGTATTACCATATCAGCTAACGGAGAAGATGAAGAACATGCAATGGCGAAAGTAGCAGAGATTATGGAAACACAAGGAATTGGAAACTAATGAATCAAAGACTATCCGGAATTGCAGCATCAAATGGAATTGCCATTGCCAAAGCTTTCAGACTTGAAAATCCGGAATTAATTGTTAAAAAAACGTCTATTTCAAATAGTAATGCGGAGCTGAAACGCTTCGAATCAGCTCTGGACCAATCGAAATCAGAACTTGAAAAAATTAAAGCGCAAACAGCTCAACAAATGAATGATGAAGAAGCCGCTATTTTCAGCGCTCATCTTCTCGTGTTAAGTGATCCAGAATTACTTGGACCCATCACTGAAAAAATCAAATTAGAAAATGTGAATGCAGAGTTTGCCTTACAAGAAACCGCTAATATGTTCATTGGATTATTTGAATCAATGGACAATGATTATATGAAGGAACGTGCAGCGGACATCCGGGACGTTACAAAACGTGTATTAGCACATCTATTAGGTGTATCCATTCAAAATCCTAGTATGATTACAGACGAAGTGATTATCATTGCAGAAGATTTGACTCCTTCAGATACTGTTCAGTTGAACCCACAATATGTAAAAGGCTTTATTACGGATATCGGAGGACGTACATCGCATTCTGCCATCCTAGCCCGTACATTAGAAATCCCAGCTGTTGTTGGGGCAAAAACGGTTATGTCTTCTATTCAAAACGGAATGATTGTGATTGTGGACGGACTGGAAGGCGACATAATTGTTAATCCAGATCAGAAGACAATCGCCAGTTATGAGGATAAAAAAGCAAGATATGAACAGCAAAAATCTGAATGGGCAAAATTAAAAAATGAACCTACCATTACTTCTGATGGTTATCATGTGGAACTCGGAGCAAATATTGGGACGCCAAAAGATGTAGCTGGTGTTCTTGAACACGGTGGTGAAGCAATTGGTTTATACCGAACCGAATTCCTTTACATGGGGCGCAATCAGTTTCCCGCAGAAGATGAACAAGTAGAGGCTTATGCATCAGTTCTAAAACAAATGAATGGTAAACCGACAGTTGTTCGCACGCTTGATATTGGTGGCGACAAAGAACTCTCTTACTTAAAACTACCAAAAGAAATGAATCCGTTTTTAGGTTTTCGGGCCATTCGTCTGTGCTTAGAAATGGAGGAAATGTTTAGAACACAACTTCGTGCATTGCTGCGCGCTAGTATCCATGGAAATTTGAAGATTATGTTCCCGATGATTGCAACCATTGAGGAATTCCGTCAGGCAAAAACGCTTTTCCTTGATGAAAAAGCGAAACTTGAAAAAAAAAATATTGCAATTAGTAAAACGATCGAAGTCGGAATCATGGTTGAAATTCCTTCAACTGCTGTCATGGCCGATATTTTTGCCAAAGAAGTAGACTTCTTTTCGATTGGTACAAACGATTTGATTCAGTATACAATGGCGGCTGATCGGATGAATGAACGTGTTTCCTACCTTTACCAACCGTTTAACCCTGCCATCCTTCGACTCGTGAAAATTGTCATTGATGCAGCGCATAAAGAAGGAAAATGGGTAGGCATGTGTGGCGAAATGGCAGGGGATGAAATCGCGATTCCAATCCTTTTGGGACTCGGACTTGATGAGTTTTCTATGAGTGCTTCTTCTATATTAAAAGCACGTTCACAAATTCTGAAGTTATCAAAAAAGGAGATGGAACGACACACTGAGACTATCCTCTCTATGTCTACCTCTCAAGAAGTAGAAACTTATGTGAAAAAGATAAGTGTAACGGAATAAAACATCAAAAAGCAGGTAGATTCTTTTATGAATCTACCTGCTTTTCTTTTTTTATATGAATTATTTTATCAGTTGAAAAGCATTTCAAACGAGTCCTTTTACTCATCTGTTCTAGTAAACATAAGCCAAAGAATCTCAAATAGAGAGGTTAATCAAAAAACTTGCACATTTTTGAGTTTCTTTTTACTCCTATATCTTGAATTACTTTTAGTATTCTTTTCATAGGAAAAAACCGGCAAAGTACGCCGGTCCTTTAAGAAATACACAGTATCCACTTTAATTTCCGGTATGATTTCCGCCTGGAGCGCAAATCAGCGGTATCATACTAGAACCTACTCCTTAAAATACTGGATTCATGGCTCACTAAATTTATACACTTATTTTCTTTACCTTAGAAAAAAGGCCAGATTTCCTGGCCTTCTAGTTATTTAAACAGTTACAGCCAAACCTGCAAACAGTTTTTTAGGATTTTCCAAGAATAACTTACTTAGCTGATCTTCTGTTGCTCCCGCTTGTTGGAGTTGGGGAATCACTTGTTCAAAAATATACGTTGGATGCCAATTGGCGACTCCAGCTTCAGCAGCAGCAGGAATAACCGGGGGACGTCCTAACCACATGGTGATGGAGTCATGTGACAGCATAATTTGATCCTCATACCCCTCTGCCAACAACTCCAACAGAAGTTTAATTCGTTGCTGATCAAAAGGAGCCCCAACCATACCTTGAAGACCGAAGCGATCTAATGCGATATTTACGCCTGTTTCAAGTGTACGTTTATGATAAGCAGGGTCAGTATTTCCACACATATGTCCTATGACGATACTGGAAGGATCTGCACCCAGTTCAACAAGAAGTTGCGCTTGCTCAGGTCCCATCGTCCCTTCCTGAGTATGAGTCAACACAGTGATGCCAGTTTCCTGTTGTGCTTTTGCTGCAGCTCTAAAGAACATTTTTTCATAATCAGTGATTACATCTTTACTGGATGCCAACTTGATAATTCCAGGTTTAATGTTGGTCTGTCCGATACCATCTTTAATTTCCTTCATAAACATTTCGCTGATTTCCTGTTCTGCGCTTCCAAGTGACGCCCGGAATTTAAAGTAAGGTGGTGCTCCTTCACCTTCATAATAAAAGCCGGTAGCACAAATAATCTGCAGGCCGCTCCGTTGTGAAATTTCTTTTAGGACTTCAGGATTACGTCCGCATTCGTTTGGAGTCGGATCAACGACGGTTTTGACACCATGACTCATCATTTTCTCGGCTGCGGCGATGCCAGCTTCAACTGCTTTTTCATGATTAAATGGTCCTAGTGTGCTATCTCCTTGAAATCCCGGATAGCCAAAGATAAAATGCTCATGAATCAAAGTTTTCCCCATAGCTTCTGGAGCGATTGGTCCTGTTACTGTTTCCACTTGTTTACTCATTTAAAAACCTCCTCTGATTTTTCTTGTTCTTCATCTTTCAGTTTACGCCACAGAATTTTGCCACTGCTCGTTGTCGGTAATGTTTTTCGAAATTCGATAACACGTGGATATTTATAGGCAGCCATTTCATGTTTTGACCATTCAATTATTTCTTCTTCAGAAACTTTTCCTTCCAGTCCTTCATTTAAGATGACAAAGGCTTTAACTGTTTCGCCTCTCCGGGGATCAGGTATGCCTACGACACAAGCTTGCTGGATTGCCGGATGTTTATAAAGCAATGACTCTACCTCTGTCGGCCAAACTTTAAAGCCGGAAGCATTAATCATTCGCTTGACGCGATCCACGATGAAAAAGTATCCTTCTTCATCCATTTTGACAATATCACCGGTTCGAAAAAATGATTTTCCGTCCAAATTGATAAATGAATTCCTATTCTCATCATCACGATTAAGATATCCTTGAAATAATTGAGGTCCACTTACGACAAGTTCTCCTTCTTCACCCGCTCCTAATTCTCTTCCACTAGATGGTTCAATCACGCGGGCATCAACATCAAACGATGGAATTCCCAAACATTGAAGCTTCGGTCGATCAGGAGGATTAAAATGTGTTTGGGATATTGTTTCCGATAAACCGTATCCTTCAACATATTGTAATCCAGTGATATTGGTCAATTTTTCTCCGACTGCGGCTGGAAGTGGAGCACCCCCACCTCCGATTGCCAAAAGAGATGAAAGGTCGTATTTAGATAGATTCGGGTTCGATAAAAAATCGATGACCATTGTGCTGATATTAATCCAATGAGTACAGCCATATTTTTCAATTGCTTTTGACGCGTAATCTCGGTCCCAGCGAGTCATCACCACCATTGAACCCCCTGCGTAGATTGGTGTATGCATACTGTGAATCATTCCTGTTACGTGAAAGAGCGGTAATGTCATTAAAGATACCGCATCAGAGGTTGTATTCATCCAGTGGTAAGTACCAACTGTATTGGCCTGTACCGATCGATTCGTGTGCACGCATCCTTTCGGTAAGCCGGTCGTGCCGGACGTATAAGGCAAAACAACAATATCTTCCGTTTTCCCTGTATAGGGTGTAGGTTTGAAATCAGCTTGAAACACTTCTTTCCAAGGAATGGTCCCTTCATATACCCGTAGAGGTTCTGTAACATCAGCTGGTAATTTACCGAGTCCATCGCCTTCACCAGCATATTCCGAATAAGCAGTAGTAATGACCGTAAGTGAAGTAGAGTTTTTAAGTTCAGCAATACGACTATACAATTCTTGACCTACGATTCCGTTACGGATAGAGCAATCCTTAATGTAAAAAGAAAGCTCTTCTGCAGTATTCATCGGGTTGATTGGAACGACTACAGCACCCATCCGTAATATAGCGTAATAACTTATTACAAATTGCGGAGAGTTTTGCATAAACAACAGTATATGCTCCCCTTTTAAAACGTTCATTTTGTTCTCTAAATATCCTGAAAGCGCTTCCACTTCTTCAATTAATTGACTATAAGTATAGCGAGCCCCATAGTAATACAACGCAATTTTATCAGGATACTTTTTGGCGGAAATAGCTAAATTATCAAATAGGGTTGTATTCGGAACAGTTAAGGTCTTAGATATTCTACTAGGCCAAAATTCAAAGTGAGCTGTATTCAATCATTTTCCCCCTTGCCATTTATCGCTAAAATAGGTGGATAAAAAGAGATTGAATAAAATTCGAATCTCTCTTTATCTATTTCTACCACCTCGTATATTATGGATTCAATACTAGTTTTCCAATCGTTTTCCTACCTTGTAAGAGTTGGTGAACCTCTGCCGCTTCAGCAAGTGGATAATTTCCTCCAACTATCAATTCGAGTTCTCCACTATTCACGTAACCGAGAAGCTCTACTAGACTACGTTGAAAAAGTTCTGGCTTTCTCATAATCTGGGGTAAGAAAAAGCCGATGACAGACTGGTTTTTCCGCATTAACAGGCCTGGGTTGAAAGATGCCTGCTCTCCGCTTGCTGCACCAAATATGACAAGACGTCCAAAAGGAGCAAGGCATTTAACCGTCTTATTGAATACTTCGCCGCCGACCATTTCGAGCGCGACGTCGACACCTTTTCCGTCCGTCAGTGCTTTTACTTTTTCTTCCCAACCATCTTCCGTATAATTCACTAAGTGTGTAGCGCCCAATTTTTGTGCATGTTTTAGTTTTTCATCACTACTTGCTGTCGCAATGATTTTACTAGCTCCAAATATTTTCGCGAGTTGAACGGCGATTGATCCCACGCCTCCTGCTGCTGCGTGAATAAGGACACTTTCTCCTTTTTCAAGACGACCCATTGTTTTTAAAATATGATAAGCACTAAGTCCTTGAAGTGGTAGTGCCACAGCTTTTGAGAAATCTACATCATCAGGAATTGCAATAAGTGCACTTTCAGGAATCGCAACGAATTCTGCATACCCGCCTGACTCAATAAGTGATACCACACGCATCCCTACCTGAAATGACTTAACTCCATTACCTATTTCTGTAATTATTCCAGCCACTTCTGCTCCTGGAATAAAAGGAAGTGGAGTAGGTATGACATATTGTCCTTCACGGCGTGCAGTATCCGCGTAATTAACACCAATAGCTTTCACTTCAATAATTACTTCTCTTTCAGCCGGTTTTGGCATATCCATTTCTTCAAGCTTCAACACTTCAGGTCCGCCGTATTCTTCAAGTTTTATAACCTTCATAATACTGCCTGCTTTCTTTTAAAGATTGGTTTTCTTTTTTCTTTAAACGCCGTGATGCCTTCCAAATGATCATCCGTTGTTACCATCATTGCTTGCGTGATTCTCTCTTGTTCAAGGATTTCCGATAGACTAGACATTGAAGATTGATCTGTAATCTTTTTGATGAATCCATAAGCTTGAGCTGGGCCATTTGCAAGCTCTTCAGCATATTTAAACGCTTCATTTTCTAATTTTTCTAGTGGATATAGGTGATTTATAATTCCCCATTCATGTGCTTGATTAGCCGATATTGGTTTTCCACTGAAGAATAGTTCTTTCGCACGATATGGTCCGATTAGGCGAGGAAGGAAATACAGCCCGCCACCGTCTGAAATTAATCCTACTTGAGAAAAGCTCATGACTAATTTGCTATCTTCAGCGGCTAAAATGATATCGCAAGCTAATGCAAGGTTAAATGCAGCTCCTGCTGCAAAGCCATGAACAGCGGCTATAATTGGTTTTTCAAGCTCCTGCATTGCAAGAATAAGTTTGTTTAATTTACCGATATGATCATAAGTTTGGCTAGGTCCGACCTTGCCCATCGTCTTGACATCTCCACCTGCAGAAAATGAACGACCTGCCCCCGAAAGTATTACAGATCCAACGTCTGGATTTTCTCCAGCCCCAATAATTTCAGCTGTTAATTGTTCAATCATTTCTGGACTAAATGCATTTAAGCTTTCTGGACGATTCATTTGCAATGATAGTACAGAGCCTTTTAAGTTAACTATTACATGTTCATTTCCCATTCTTTCTCCCCCTTAGCACGTATATCGTTCAGTTTTTAATAAGTGACTCGCAATCGTTCTTTTCGTCTCATTACCGCCTTCTTGCTGTAATCGACTTAGCTCTAGCGACACGACTGAGCTGACTTTTTTCATCTTTTCACCAGTCTCGGTGTTTTGAAGAAGCTTCCTTGCAATCATTTCAACTTCAAGTAACGCGTCATTGACTAAAGCTTTTGCTAATTTAATTTTTAATTGTTCAAAATCCTCACCGTTCTCTTCGACCGCTTTAGCAGCTCGAAGAACAGCAGACTCTGATGCGTAAAGTGTAATAGCAATGTCTGCAAGTCTCATAAGTGTTTCCTGCTCTTCTGCAAGTTTTGTACCGAATGCTTGTAAAGCAGACCCTGCACATAATAGAAATACTCGTCGAATTGCATTCAGTGCTTCTATTTCGCGAGCCAATATACCGGATAATTCATTGTTTGGTGCTTTGATTTCCGCTACCGCTTTTTCAACTAGTTCCCTTAGTGGAATGATCCCTTTAGCGGCCCCCTTCAGAAAATTAGAAGGTATCAGCAGGCGATTAATTTCATTTGTACCTTCGAAAATCCGATTAATCCGTGAATCGCGGTACATCTGCTCTACTTTATATTCTTTGATGAAGCCATAGCCACCATGCAGCTGAAGTGTTTCATCAGCCACGAAATCAAGTGTTTCGGAACCATAGACTTTACACACTGCACATTCAACGGCATATTCCATCATCCGTTTTGCTATTAGACCATGGTCATTTGAGTCATACAGACCTCCAAGTGCCTCTTCCAAGTAACCCGCTGTCCGGTACTGAAGCGATTCGGAAGCAAAAATTCGAATGGCCATATTCGCAATTTTTTCTTGTGTTGCCGTGAATTCAGCGATTTTTTTGCCAAATTGACTACGCTGGTTTACATATCCAAGTGCTAGCTCCAGACCAAATTTAGCAGCGCCCGTACAAGCGGAACCGAGATTGAACCGACCAAGGTTAAGTACGTTAAGTGCAATAACATGTCCCTTTCCAACTTCACCCAGCAGGTTCTCTACTGGAACTTCACAATCTTCCAAAATTACCGCCCTGGTCGATGATCCTTTTATACCCATTTTCTGTTCTTCTGCACCAAGTGATAATCCTGGAAAATCCTTTTCAACGATAAAGGCTGTAAATGCAGTGCCGTTTACTTTCGCATAGACGATAAATGTATCAGAAAACGCTGCATTTGTGATAAACATTTTCGTGCCGTTTAATGCGTAATGCGTACCCGCTTCATTCAGACGAGCCGTTGTCTGCGCTGACAAAGCGTCTGAACCTGCATTAGGTTCTGTAAGGCAGTAAGCACCGATAAATTCACCAGATGCGAGTTTTGGTAAATATTTCTCTTTTTGAGCTTGTGTTCCGAAATAGGTAATCGGGAGCGTTGCAATACAGGTATGGTTCGACTGAGCGACACCATATCCACCCGCCGGTCCGAGTGATTCACCGACCAGACCTTTACTGATTTTATCCAGGCCGAGGCCCCCGTATTTTTCAGGAATACTATGCCCCAGAAGTCCAAGGTTTCCTGCTTTCAAAAGTAATTCTTTCACTAGTCTGAAATCTTGGTTTTCAATCGCATCGTTGTTTGGTCGTACTTCTTTCTCCAAAAAACGTTTTGCTGTTTGTCCAATCATCTGATGTTCTTCTGTAAATTCTTCAGGTGTGAATATCTGTTTTGGTTGTGACGAACCATATAGGAAGCCGGCACCGCCATATGCCAATTTTTCATGTCCCATTTTTTTCATCTCCTTCAGCAATAAGCCTTCCGTCTTTTAACCATGGCACGAAAGGAACAATGCCTCGTTTGGCAATAAAATGTATTTCATCTTCAAATCCATGTCTCATTAAAATAGTACCTACACGTGATGCTATTAAAATGTCCTCTGCGCGATCTGCGTTTGTCTGATAAAATATATGGGCGGCTTTAGCCGAATCAGTTAGTTCCCAATGATCTGTATCACGCATGAGACAATCGATGAAATATCCTGCCCCGTAGAAGTCTTCCATACAAAATTCTCCTCCTGAACCCGAACAGACAGCGACAATTGTCTCTCCCATATGAGCAGTTGCTATTTTTTTCGCCGCTGCATATCCGTTCAGCAAGGAAGCGATATATACCATATTTGCACTGGCTGCTTTTCGTATGGCGACAGTGCCATTTGTCGTAGATAATATAACTGTTTTACCTTTAATTTGAGACTTCAGTTGAAGAGGGTTTGGATCCAAAAAGCCTTCGATCGTTTTGCCGTTAAACTCACCGACCAGTTTAAAGCTATCTTCTTCCAGTCCTTTAGCTTCAGCCCTTGCTTCTTCCTCATTCAAGACAGGAATCATGTCTTTGACACCATGCAAGAAACAGGCCGTAATGGTTGATGTCGCAAGTAACACGTCAAAAATAACGGCTGTTTTGTTTTCCCCTATTTTGATTTCATCAATTTCTTCTTTCTTTAGTAATAGATGAAGTTTTGGCATTTCTTCACTTCCTCTTAGCTGTCATAAGCGCATGTTGGATAAGATTTTTTGAAAATTTATTAAAATTGGCAAACCGGGTATCCTGTGTCTGCCCTTTTTTATATCGGTAGTATATCTGCTGAATAATGACTGACAGTTTAAAGTAGGCAAATGTTAGATAGAAGTTCATCTCTGACACATCACGTCCGCTTTTCCTTGCGTAACTTTCGATAAACTCTTCACGACTGTAAAATCCATTAAGAACTGTAACCGGTGCAGTTCCGAGTCCCCGTTTTAATAGTTCCGGATCATCCTCGTGAATCCAGTAACTCATCGCGACGCCTAAATCTGCTAGAGGGTCGCCGACGGTTGTCATTTCCCAGTCGAAAAGCCCAGTCAGTTCAGTAAAGTCTTCCGAAAACATCGAATTGTTTAGTTTAAAGTCATAGTGAATAATAGCTGGTGCTTGCGACACTGGAATATTCGCTGCCATCCATTCCTTCAATTCCTCTACTTCATCAATCTCATCCGTTTTTGCTCGCTCATACCGCCCAATCCATCCATGCACCTGACGCTCCATAAATCCCTCTGGTTTCGCTATCTCTACTAGAGGCGTCTTAGTATAATCAAGTGCATGCAGTTCAACTAGCGTATCGACCATTTTTTCAGAAATCTGCCGACAAAGTGCTTCCGATGGTTCTATCCCATCTGGAAAAGACGTGTCAAGCACTACCCCGTGACGCCGCTCCATGATGAAAAACGGACTTCCAACGATATCTGGATTATCTGAAAAAACGTATACTTTTGGTGCAGCCGAAAATATAGGATTAAGCGCAGAAAGGATATGATACTCCCTTTTCATATCATGGGCTTTCGGAGCAACTGGACCTAGTGGCGGACGCCTGAGTACTGCATCCCACTCATTTATCTTAAGTACATAAGTCAAATTTGAATGCCCTGTACCGAACTGTCGAATTTCAAGATCTCCTATTGGCAGATCTACAATATTTTCTCGAAGAAATTTCTCGAGTTTTGAACTGTCTAGTTCTTCACCATGCCTTACTGGAATTGTATCGCTCACTTTCGGAGTCATTCATCACACCATCCCTTTTTATTTTTCTGACTTGTACTTTTCCAATTCACTTCTAAACCACTCCGGTAATTTTTCGCTTTTTTGTTCATTGAAATCGAAATAAACAATTATTGCTTCCCCATTGGCAATATGTTTCCCGCTATCATCAACAATCTTATGGAGTATGGTAAAACTGGAGTTTCCAATCTTACCGACTTCTGAAATCACTGTCAGCTTCTGATTAAAGTGGCCTTGAGAAATAAAGTCGCATTTAGATGATGCAAGGATAAACTTCCATTCACCAACACCCATTTCAAAACCAAGTTCTCCGAAAAAATCGGTCCGGGCTTCCTCCAAATAAATAAAATAGCTAATATTGCTGATATGCCCAAGTGCATCAGTTTCGCAAAAACGTACTTTCACTGCTGTTTCAAATACCAAAGACCTCACTCCTTTACGAATACCTACTATCGATAATCAAATAACTTCTTATTAAGTCTTTTATTTATCGTTTTTTATACTCTCTTTCGAGTACTGGTAAAATCCTTCTCCAGTTTTGCGTCCGAGAAGACCAGACTTCACTTTTTCTGTAATGAATATTGGTGGCTTATCTGCTGAATTTCCAGTTTCTGCATACCGTTGTTCCATCACAAATTGCACAACATCAATCCCTGACAAATCCATTAGTTCAAATGGACCTATCCTGTGGCCTAATGCTTTTTTCACAATAAAGTCAATATCCCTAAAGTCAGCGATTCCATCTTCATATAGATTCATGGCTTCTTTTTGCGATGCCCCCAAAATTCGGTTTGCAACAAATCCGGAAATTTCTTTTCGCAGTAACACGCCAGTCCGGTTCATCTGCTCACATACTGCCAACGCCACCTGTGCTGTTTGATCCGATGTATTATCGCTCATGACGACTTCAACACAATCCATGACCAGCGGTGGGAAAAAGAAGTGCATATTGCATACTTGAGCAGGTCGAGATGTCACTTCGGCAATCATAGAATTGACGATTGTTGAACTATTGGTAGCAAAAATGGTGTGCTTCGATGCGAGTTTATCCAACTGACGGAAAATCTCACGTTTTACTTCAAGTTTTTCGACTACAGCTTCAATAACGAAATCTGCATTCATTGCAGCTTCTTCTAGACTTTGGGTAAAGGTTAGTTTACTAAAAGCTACCGATTTTTCATCCTCGGTAATTTTTCCTTTCTTCACCCACTGATTCATCAACTTATCAAGATCTTCTTTTGCTTTATTAAGGGTCTCACCGTTTATATCTTGATTAATGGTTTCAAACCCACCCAGTGCACATAGCATGGCAATCTGGTGTCCCATCTGCCCAGCACCAATGACGCTTATGTTAGAAATTTTATGATTTGTCACTTGAGTCCCCACTTTCAATACTGATTAGTTAGTATGTAGGGGACAGCCGCTATTAGGAGCTGTCCTTTCGCTCATTTAATGCCTATTAAAATCATTTCTGTGTAAATTTCGGATAGATCTTTTGCAGTGGTTTTTCCTTTCGGGTTAAACCATTGATAGCTCCAGTTTGTGATACCAAGAATAGCGAAAGCCACTATTTCAGGCTGTAGATTATTTCGAAAGTTGCCGTTCTCTATTCCCTCATAAAGTATTTGTTCTATTTTCAAACGAAATGTTTCTCTTTTTTGCTTGATTTCATCAGCATTTAAAGCTGTGAGATGGCGCATTTCACGAAAAAATACACGGGCGCTTGGGCGGTAATACTCGATATCGGAAACTAGAAGTTCCACAATTCTCTTAATCTTTTCTCTGCTGTTTATAGAACTTTGACTAATCATTTCTTGCCTATTCAAAAGCTCGTTAATGTAGCTTGAATGAATATCCATTAACAGTTGTTCTTTGCTAGTGAAATAATAGTAGAATGTTCCTTTTGTCACGCTAACCGCATCAACGATATCTTGAATAGAGGTTTCGATAAACCCTTGTTCTTCAAATAGCAGTATGCTTTGTTGTGTTAGTTTGGCCTTCATGTCGATACCCTGCAATTCTCTTTATTTTTTCACACTTATTTCATCACGGAGTGCTCGTCGTAGAATTTTCCCAACATTAGTTTTTGGAAGTTCTGTTCGAAATTCAATTACTTTTGGTACTCTATATGCTGCCATTTTTCCTTTAGACCATTCAATTATTTCTTCTTCAGTAGCATCCTGTCCCGCTTTTTTAACAATAATTGCTTTTACACTTTCTCCTCGGTATGGATCGGCAATGCCAATTGCAACTGCTTCCTGGACAGCAGGATGTTCGTACAGTACTTCTTCGACATCGCGAGGGTACACATTATAGCCACTAGAAATAATAAGATCCTTTTTACGGTCCACTATATATACATAACCTTCTTCATCCATTTTTGCGATATCACCTGTGTAAAGCCAACCATCACGCAACGCATTAGCAGTCTCTTCAGGCATATTCCAGTATCCTTTCATAACTTGTGGGCCACGGATAATTAATTCCCCTGGTTCTCCAGTTGGTACTTCCTCTTCACCTGTTGCAAGATCCATAATTTTATATTCTGTGGAAGGATAACCTATACCAATGCTTCCTGGTTTCCGTTCTGCAAAAGGTGGATTACAATGTGTAACTGGTGAGGCTTCCGACAAGCCATAGCCTTCTAAGATTTTAGCTCCAGTCTTCCGCTCAAATTCTTTCATCGTTTCTATAGGCATTGGTGCGCTACCACTGTTGCACAATCGAATGCTATCAATCCCATATTTCTCTGCATCAGGGTGATTGGTTAATGCAATATACATGGTCGGTACACCTGGAAAAGTCGTTGGTTGTTCTGTTTTAATAGTCTGCAAAACTTCTTCAAGATCAAACCGTGGCAACAGTATATTTTTGGCACCAGTTAAAATAGATAAATTCATTGAAGACGTCATGGCAAACACATGAAACAGCGGAATGACTGTTAAGCAACTGTCTTCTCCAAAATTAATTTCTTGTTTAAAAAATTCATATGATTGTAATGCATTAACCGTTATATTGCTATGGGTCAACATGGCACCTTTTGACAGCCCTGTTGTGCCACCTGTATACTGCAAAACCGCCACATCTTCCACTGGGTCAATGATAACTGGAATAAGTTTTCCATCACCTTTTGCAACAAATCCTTCAAACGTCATATCTTCTTCAAGCTTAAGGTTTTCAGGTGCAAAACTGACCACGATAATCGTTTTTATTGAAGTATATTTTGCAATTGCTTTAATTCGCGGATAGAGTGGTTCATACACTACGATTGTTTCAGCTCCAGAGTCTTTTAGGAGATAAGTGAGTTCATTCTCTAACAGCATCGGGTTCACTTGCGTAACAATGGCACCCACTTTTAATATGCCAAAGTAAGAAATGATGTATTGCGGACAATTGGGTAGCATTATCGCAACTCTGTCACCTTTTTCCACACCTTGCTGCTGTAAAGACGAGCCGAAAACGGTAGAAATACCGTGTAGTTGATGAAACGTCATCTCTTTTTGATAAAACTTAATGGCTACATGATCTGGTATTTTTAAAGTAGTTTCTGCTAAAAAATCCGGCATTTTTTTGGTCGGCAACTCTATATTAGCGGCAATCTCCTGAGGGTAATGGTTAAACCTATCATTTTTCAGTTTCATAAAATCTCCTCCAATTTTTTGTTGTTTTTAAATAGCATGCATACCGCCATCGACGACAACTACATCTCCAGTTATATAATCAGATGCTTTTGCAGCGAGGAAAAGAGCAACCCCTTTTAAATCTTCATCTTTTCCAAAGCGTTTCAATGGTGTCAAGTTAAGGATCTGTTTGCCTCCCTGTTCAATAAGAACCTTAGACATTTTCGTTGGGAAAAATCCAGGTGCAATCGCATTGACATTGATATTGTGCTGTCCCCATTTGGCGGCTAAGTCCTTAGTGAATGTAATGACAGCCCCTTTTGAGGTGTTGTAGCCTATCGTGTCCATAAAGCGTGGGTCAGTTCCTCCAAGTCCCGCTACGGAGGAAATGTTAATAATTTTCCCGCTACCTTGTTCAATCATCACTTTCCCAGCTTCCTGGCTCATCAGGAATGTCCCATTGACATTTACATCCATGACTTTTTTCCATGCTTCAAATGGCATTTCTGCTGCAGGTGCTCCCCACGTAGCACCTGAGTTATTGACTAGGATATCAACAGTACCGAATTTTTCCATCGTTTTTGCAATCACATTTTTTACATCTTCTGGATTTGTAACGTCACAAGTCAGCGCGAGTGACCTTACACCAAGAGACTTCAGTTTTTCGCTCACTTCTTCACATGCTTCAAGTTTTCGTGAACACACAACCACATTTGCTCCTGCTTCAGCGAAAGCTTCTGCAATTAAGGCTCCAAGACCTCTGCCGCCTCCCGTTACAATTGCGGTTTTTCCGTCTAGTCTAAATAGGTCCATTACACTCACAGTTCATCTTCCTTTCTATTGATATTTTCTTAGTTCGAGTTTCGCAATTTGGTTACGGTGCACTTCATCAGGACCGTCAGCAAGACGCAACGTTCTAGAGTTCGCCCACTGTGCTGCTAGCGTGTAATCATTACTTACTCCAGCTGCGCCAAATACCTGAATTGCTCGATCGATAACTCGGAGTGCCATGTTAGGAGCGGTTACTTTAATCATCGCAATTTCTGCTTTCGCTGCCTTGTTACCAACTGTGTCCATCATAAACGCAGCCTTCAATGTTAGAAGACGAGCTTGTTCAATGTCAATGCGTGAATCTGCAATCCATTCTCGAATGACGCCTTGATTTGCAAGTGGCTTGCCAAATGGCTCACGTACCTGTACCCGTCTGCACATTTCTTCAAGTGCTCGTTCTGCCGATCCGACGAGTCGCATGCAGTGATGGATGCGACCGGGTCCAAGCCGTCCTTGAGCAATTGCAAAACCTTTTCCTTCGCCCCAAATCATATTGGTTGCTGGTACACGCACGTTATCAAAAGTAATCTCTGCATGTCCATGAGGTGCGTGATCATAGCCGAATACCGATAATAGACGTTCTATTTTTACACCCTCTGTATCTAGTGGTACTAGAATCATAGACTGTTGCTCATACTTAGGTGCATCTGGATCGTTTTTGCCCATGACAATAGCGATTTTACAACGTGGATCACCTGCGCCCGAAGACCACCATTTTCGACCATTGATAACGTATTCATCTCCATCAAGTGTGATAGATGTCGCAATATTTGTGGCATCACTAGACGCTACGTCAGGCTCAGTCATTGAAAAGCAAGAGCGAATTTCACCCGCGAGTAGCGGTTTCAACCATTTCTCTTTCTGTTCTTCAGTTCCGTAGCGAACAAGCACTTCCATGTTTCCAGTATCTGGAGCGTTACAATTAAACACTTCAGGACCAATGAGAGACCTTCCCATAATTTCACAAAGAGGTGCATATTCCTGGTTTGTTAGTCCAGCTCCGTATTCGCTGTCAGGAAGAAATAAATTCCAAAGTCCGGCATCCTTTGCTTTCTGTTTTAGTTCTTCCATAATAAGCGGGACACCTATCCAACGGTTCTCCTGCGCTTCTAGTTGTTCTTCAAATAGTTTTTCGTTCGGGTAAACATGCTCGTCCA
Source organism: Paenisporosarcina sp. TG20 (assembly GCF_000286315.1). Taxonomy (GTDB): domain Bacteria; phylum Bacillota; class Bacilli; order Bacillales_A; family Planococcaceae; genus Paenisporosarcina. The sequence goes on from NZ_ALJG01000352.1 coordinate 26,310, forward strand.
TGAAAGAAATCAATTTCTTTTGCAAATCTTTCGTTTTAGTTGAATATGAAAAATCCATTTTTATCCTCCTTATATACTGACCAGTTGGTATGTTCAGAATTTATAATTATATTATCATTTACAATTTTGGAATACAAGAGAATATCATTAGGATCGATTATGAACAAGCGAATTTAAACTACTACATTACTTACTATATTTTTAAATAGTAGAAATAAACCAGATTATTTTTAAAAAACTTCCTAAGTTTATTGAAAACGTTTATTTAAGCATCATACTTCTATCATTTAAATAAAAAACAGCCTGGAAACGGGTGCTTCCGGACTGTTTTAATTTTCAAAGAAGGCATTCCATTTAAAACTTAACTCATACTTCTATGAATTAATGCCGTTTAAAATGAAATCCGTATAGATATTCGCAAGCTCTTTTACAGACAAAGTTCCTTCAGTGTTGAACCATTGGTAGCTCCAATTTGTAATTCCTAAGATGGCGAATGTGATCATTTTTGGCTGAAGATTGTTTCGGAACTCACCTTCATTCATACCTTCTTCTAGTATTTTTTCGATAATATCACGGAATTTTGCTCGTTTGTCACTGATTATAGTTGCATTTTCTGGTGTTAAGTGACGGATTTCACGAAAATAAACACGTCCAATGGCACCCTGTTTTTCGATGTCGTGGATGAGCAACTCCACGACCTTTATCAATTTACTTCGGTAATTTTGATGGGTTTCCAAAATCAACATCTGTTTATTTAACAAATCATCTATATATTGAAGATGTATATCCATAAGGAGCTCTTCTTTGCTCGTGTAGTGATAATAGAATGATCCTTTGGTTACACCAATTGTTTCAACAATATCTTTTATAGATGTTGCGCTATACCCTTTCTCTACAAATAGATTGATACTTTGTTTTTTTAATTCTTCTTTCAAAGTGTCCACTGCCTTTCTCTATATACCGACGGTCTTTTTCGAAATAGTATACCATTTATAATGCCGTCATAGGCCGAGGAAAGCATAATAGTACTTTTGGGATTTCTTTAAAAGATACAAAAGTATATGATTTCTATATCATGTCAAGTTTCAAGCGCCAGCCCGAGGGCCCCTTTAAGGGTTAGAAAGGCGAAATGTTCGCCTTTCGTCCTTCTAGCGCCGGTGTCGGGCTAGAAGGCGCTTTCCGCTTTTCTTTATTTATTCATCAGTCTGTGCCCATTATTTTCAGTTCACCATCTTCAATATAAGCAATTCTTAGTAAAGATCCAAAACCGCCATCTTCCTCAACGCCTGGAATAGAATAAGCTTGTTTATTTTCAGGTAAGTTTTTAGCTGCTTCATCCATTTTAGCCATTATAGCTTTAGTGTCGTCAACTGTTCCCGCAGCTTTCATTGCCCCAGTTAATACATATAAAGAAACATAATGGAACGCAGATTCTGAGCCTGGATCTCTATCGTTGTTAGCTTTGTATTTTTCAATAAACTCTGCTGTACCAGGATACTCTGAATTCACAAGTGGAATTGTAGATATTGAGCCTTCGAGCATGTCGTAATTTCCGCCAAGAACAGCTGCCATTTCATCTAATTTCGCTTGGTCCATGATTAAAAATCCGCCTTCGAATCCAAGGTCTCTTGCTTGTTTTGCGATAAGTGCAGTTGGTTCAGAAGGTCCGCCGATAAAGAGTACATCTGGATTTTCTTGCAATGCATTTGCTACAATTGTTTGAAAATCTGTATCTTTGCTAAAGTCGACAGATTCATCGAAAACAACTTCTCCTCCATTTGCTTCCCAAACCGGTTTAAGCGCAGCTGCCCAGTCTTTACCGTATTGGCTTGCTGTAGGAAGAAATGCAATTTTCTTACCGAATCTCTCCATTTCATATTTAGTAAAAGGCTCTAAATATTGATCATATCTGGGTGGAATCCGAACCATCAAGGAGTTTCCTTGTTCTGTAACTCCCGGCTCACTCGTGTAACCCATAATGATGAAATCTTCCATCTCATTAAATACTTGCATTGCATAAATTCCGCCACTGTGTGGACTATAAATAAACTTTGTTTTTTCTTCTTGTACTAAACGTTTGGCATTTGCTGCCGTTTCGTTTGGTAAATACTTATCATCAAGAGATGCGAGTTTCAAAGTATAAGGTTGACCGTCTACCTCGAACCCTTCTTCGTTAATATCCTCTACGGCCATTGTAAGACCTTTTATAGTTTCTCCACCATATGTTGCAGCTGGTCCGCTTAAAGGACCACTAAATCCAATCGTCAATTCTTTTGCTTCTACTACTTCTTCTGTTTCTTTGACAGGATCTGCATCTACATCCACCGTAGTCTCAGGTGTTGCTTCCTCATTACCACAGGCTACAAGAACTAGAATAAGTAAAAATAGGAAACCGGTAAACAACCCTTTTTTAAATGAGCGCATTAAATTTTTCTCCCCTTTAATTTAGAATTTTTTGATAACCCTTTAAAACTAAAACTTGATTCACCTCCTTTAATAGAAGATTGAATAATTCTCTTATGCTCCGATATATGCTTTTCGAATAGCATCATTATTAAATAACTCACTACTAGTTCCTTGAAGTACTACTAAACCATTTTCAATTACATAGCCGCGGTCTGCTATTTTTAGTGCGGCGTTGGCATTCTGTTCAGCCAATAGAACAGTTGTTCCTCCCTTGTTGATTTCCCGAATAATTGAAAACATCTGTTCCACAATTAATGGTGCAAGTCCAATTGACGGTTCATCCATCATAATCAGTTTTGGTTTTGACATTAACGCCCTTCCAATTGCAAGCATTTGTTGTTGTCCACCACTTAATGAACCAGCATAATGATCATGTTTGTCTTTTAAAATAGGGAAAATCTCATAGACTTCAGCCAAGGAGTCTTTCAGCTGTGCTTTCTTTCTTCTATGAACGAAGCCACCCATCATTAGATTTTTCTGAACTGTCATCTCAGGAAATAGCTTTTTGCCTTCTGGACATTGAACAACTCCTTCTTTTACCATGCGGTCTGGTGAGTTGCCATTTACACTTTTCCCGTTAAATTGAATATCGCCCATAGTCAGTTTATTCAAGCCACTAATCGTGTTGAAAATCGTACTTTTCCCTGCACCATTTGCCCCAAGGAGTACAACGAGTTCTCCTTCGAACACTTCAATATTGACCTTGCTCAACGCTTCAAACGCCCCGAACTTCACTGTGATGTCTGTTAACCTCAGCAACAGGATCCCCTCCTCCTAAATACGCTTCAATGACAATTGGATTATTTTTAATTTCTGTGGGTGTCCCCTCCGCGATTTTTGCACCGTGATTCAATACCATAATCTTGTCAGCAAGACCCATGATCATCTGCATTTTGTGTTCAATTGTACAAATTGTAATCCCACTTGCAGCTAATTTTTTCATCAGCTGCGATAAACCCTCTGTTTCATCTGGATTAATACCAGCTGCCGGTTCATCAAGGAACATAACCTTTGGATCAGTTGCTAAAGCTAATGCAATCGCAACTCGTTTTTTTGCTTCCTGAGGAATGGTTGAAACAGGTGCTTTTGCCATATGAGTGAGCCCAACAAAGTCTAAAACTTCCAAAGCCTTTTGATAGGCTATCTGTTCCTCCTGCTTTTCCCTGCGTGTACGGAATATAGCATCGTAGAGCTTGGACTTCGTTCTCAGTCGATGTCCTACAATGACGTTATCTATTACGGTTGCTTGCTCAAATAGATGAGTGGTTTGGAAAGTCCGAGCAATACCTAACCTAGCACCGATATGAACAGGTGTATTCGTAATATCCTTTCCTTCAAAAAGGATTGTCCCTGACGTTGGTTTATGAAATCCGTTGATTAAATTAAAGAAAGTGGATTTACCTGCTCCATTCGGACCGATAATTGCAGTGATTTTCCCCTGCTCAATTTCAAAGTCAACATTGTCAACAGCCGTCAAACCGCCGAATTTCTTAGTGATTCCTTTCAATTGTATAAATGCCACTATGATTCCTCCTTTCTTATTCTTTTGTGGATTTAACCGGAATTGACTTAATATGTCTTACATTCTTTTGATTTTTAGCACTTTGAAATTTCATTTTTAGTTTGTAAAAGCCACCGGTAATTCCTGAAGGAAAAAAGATAACCATAAAGACCAAAATTGGACCAAAAATAAGCATATGGTACTCTTGATAGCTCTTTAAAAACTGTTCAAACCAGATAAAAAGCATTGTTCCTACAAGAGGTCCAGATAAAGTACCAATACCGCCGACTATTAGATACATTAGAAAATTAAATACCATGTGTGTGCTTGCTACATCCGGTCCAATAAAACGAGTTAAAGCTGCATATAGTCCGCCGGCTAGCCCTGCAAATGCTACTGAAATAACAAAAGACACTAGCTTGTTCATTGTAGTATTGATCCCCAAAGTCTGAGCAAGGTCTTCACTGTTACGAATTGCAATATAGGTCCTTCCAGTTAGGGAATGGACAATTCGGACAGCGACAAAAATAGCTAGAAGGAGGAAAAATAGTACCAAGTAATACATTGATGTAGCTGATTCAAAAGTTATCGGTCCGATTGGATCTGGTATTGGTATCCCAATCAGTCCTCGAATCCCACCAGTTAAGCCATCCCATTTATCAATTAGTAAGTAAATAAGATAACCAACAATTAAAGTGTAAATTGCAAAGAAGTGCGTTTTTGTTCGAAGTGCAATAAGTCCAAGTACGAACCCGGTAGCACAAGTGATAAGAACAGCAAGTAACAGGGCCAACCAAAAGTTGAGTCCGCCTTGTGTCGTTAATATTCCGACCGAGTATGCCCCAATTGCAAAGAATCCTGCATGAGCAAGGGACAATTGTCCTGTATAACCGGCCAGTATGTTCATGCCGTAAACACTAATAGTAAATATGAATCCAATGGTCATAACGTGTAAAACGTATCGATTGTCTGCATAGATTAATGGAAACACAAGGGCGAAAAGGATGAGTAAAATGATGATATTGCGTTGGTTAAATATTTTACCCACTTAATGGACCCCCTTCGCAAACAACCCTTTAGGTCGAATGGTCATAATGACAACTAAAAGTAGAAAAGCAATCATATCTTTATAATCGTTGGAAATATATGTTGCACCCATGCTTTCTGTCATACCGAGAATTAGACCGGCAACAATAGCTCCTGGAATACTGCCCATCCCCCCGATAATGACCACAACAAATGCTTTTAATATAACCAGATGCCCCATAGAAGGAAACACGAGGTTAATTGGGGCAGCAAGTGAAGCGGCAATTGCTGCAAGTGCTCCGGAGATAGCGAATGTCATCATGGCTACTGCATTTGCGTTAATACCTACCAAGAATGCACCTTCTCGATTTTGAGCCATGGCTATAATCGACGCGCCCATCATGGTTTTCTTCAAAAATAGTGTCAACAGAACGACTACGACGAAGGCAACAACGATAACTAAAATTCGTTGGCTTGTCATCAATACCCCTGCTACAGAGATGTTATTGTCAAAAGGCGAAAACATACGGAGATACTCTGTTCCCCAAACTAATTGAACAAGCGCTTCAAAAAACAGAACCAACCCAATTGCTGCTATTTTGTCATGAATGGGTGGTGAATTTCTGAGCGGATTAAAGACGAGACGTTCCATTAAGATTCCAAGAAGAGCAACCACAATAATTGAGGCGAAAATGGCCACAAAGTAGTGAGCTCCAGTACCTTTCATGACCATTAATGTTACGTAGCCTCCGATTAAATACAAGGCACCATGCGCAAAATTTGGAATATGTAGTATTCCAAAAACAAGAGTTAGTCCTATTGCGACAAGTGTGTAAACGCTTCCAAGAGTTAGTCCGTTAAAAAACTGTTGCAAAAACAAATCCATACTTTTCCCTCCACTTCCTATCAGATAGGCAAAAAGTTAATTTCTATGAATACTCTTTATTTAGTCGCCCTGCAATAATATTTTTCTGAATTTCTGATGTTCCTTCATAAATGCGAGTAATACGTGCATCTCGGTAAAAGCGCTCAATTGGATAATCGGCCATATAACCAATACCTCCGTGTACTTGCAGCGCTTTGTCCGCCACGCGGTTATACACTTCAGAACCATATAATTTCACCATAGCTGCTTCTTTAATTACATTCTTACCTTCGTCGACCATCCACGCTACACGGTACATGAAAGAACGAAGCGCTTCGATTTCAACTGCCATTTCAGCCAGCATATGTGCAACTGCTTGGTGTTCTATAATGGGCTTATTAAATTGCACACGGTTTTTTGCGAAAGTAACAGAAAGATCAAGTAGTTTCTGGGAAGACCCAAGATTCCGTGCAGCTAATCCCGCTCGGCCATTCGCTAGGATTTTTAGAGCATTGACGTACCCCTGACCTTCTTCACCTAAGACATTTTCAATTGGTACTTCACAGTTTTCCATGATAATCTCAGCAGAATGGGAACCGTGCAGACCCATCTTTTTTTCCACTTTTCCTATATGAAAACCTGGAAAATCTTTTTCAACAATAAAAGATGTAATGCCTTTTGCACCTTTTGATGAATCTGTTACGGCCATTACGGTAAAGATATCTGCTTCTGTGGCATTTGTTATATAATGTTTTGTTCCGTTTAAGATAAATTTACCACCACTTCTCATTGCAGTAGTTTTCAAATTAGTGGCGTGGGACCCAGCTTCCGGTTCGGTTAAAGCGAAAGCACCAATTCGGTCACCTGAGGCCATATCTGGCAAGTATTTTTTCTTTTGACGCTCATCTCCCATCTCAACGATTCCAACGGTACCTATTCCGGTATGTCCTCCGATTAACGTTGTATAGCCATTATGGGTAGCCCCTATTTCTTCATATAACGCGCATTTACCGACCATGTTAATTCCGAGTCCACCATACTCTTCAGGTATATTTAGTCCAAAAAGACCCATTTCTTTTGATAGTTTAATAATCTTTTCAGGAATTTTATTTTCTTCTTCAATTTGCATCGCTACTTTTTCAACTTCATTTTGTATAAAGTCACGGACATTCCGTTTTAAAAATAGAATGTCTTCACTCAAGTTAAAGTCCATATATATTTCCACCTTTCCTACGATCATGCATCTTAGGCTGGGACTAAAAATCCTTCCAACAACTTATGAAGCATTTCAGGAATTACTTCGGTTTGCTGTTTTTTATAGTCAAAACAAACAATAGCTGCACTACCAACTGCTACAAGGGAACCTGTCTCCGATTCTTTAATTTCATGCATAATTTTAAAACTTTTCGATCCGATTTTACCTACTGTTGTGGAAACTATGAGACTATGACCAGCATATGTCTGAGCGATAAAATCACAAGTAGTGGAGGCAATAATGAAATCAATATTCTTCCTTTTGTTCTCACCTACAAAACCAATGTGCTCGAAAAACTTAGACCTTGCTTCTTCCATGTAAAAAAAATAACTGGTATTGCTAACATGTCCTCCAGCATCCGTTTCACAAAATCTCACATAAATAGTTATGTCTGATAAGTTATTCAAAATATTTCACTCCTCACGCTCGATAATTGTAGCGATGCCTTGTCCCCCACCGATACATGCAGTAATAAGTGCATATCTTCCACCCGAGCGTTTTAATTCGTGAACGGCTTTTGTTAATAGAATAGCCCCCGTTGCACCAAGGGGATGGCCAAGAGCAATCGCTCCACCGTTAACGTTTACCTTTTCCAAATCCATCTTCAGTTCTCTATCACAAGCGATTACCTGAGCTGCAAACGCTTCATTAATTTCAATTAAATCCATGTCTTCCAAAGATAATCCTGCTTTTTGAAGTGCTTTGTGTGTTGCTGGAACAGGTCCGATGCCCATAATGTGTGGATCTACGCCTGCTACTGCTTGTGCTCGAATTATTGCCAATGGCTTTATGCCTAGTTCCTCTGCCTTCTCTCTTGACATGATTACGACAGCTGAAGCAGCATCATTTAGTCCAGAACTGCTACCTGCTGTAACTGTCCCTCCCTCGAGAAACGCAGGAGATAATTTTTCGAGCGCTTCTTTTGTTGTTTGGGGACGTGGATGTTCATCTGTTTTAAACTCTATCGATTGTCCTTTTCGAACGGGAACTCTTACTGTCACAATCTGATCATCAAACCGTCCTTCTGCAATCGCTCTTGCAGTTTTTTGTTGACTTAGAAGTGCAAATTCATCCTGTTCTTCTCGACTAATGTCATATTTCTTAGCAAGATTTTCAGCTGTAATACCCATTGGGGGATCACCAATTTCATCTGATGAAAGCTGAGACTTTCTGAACTTTGGAGGCATTGGACTATATGCTTTTTCGGGTCGTGCCATTAGATAAGGTGAGCGGCTCATGCTTTCTACCCCTCCAGCTATGTAGATGTCGCCATCACCTGCCCAAATAGCTTGCGCTGCAAGGTTAATTGCATTAATTCCTGATCCACATTGTCTGTCAACTGTTAATCCTGGAAGGCTAATACCAAGCCCCGTCTCCAATGCTGTTAATCTAGCAATATTTCCTCCCCCACTTAACACGTTTCCAAAAATTACATCTTCTACCAAATCTGCTGCTACGCCTGCTCGAACTAACGCTTCTTTTATAACTTCCGCTCCGAACACATGAGCTGGAACAGAAGCCAAAGCTCCACCTTGTCTGCCAATTGCCGTTCTAACAGCTGAAACAATGACCGCATCTCTATTTTTTTTCAATTGGCTCTCCTCCTCTGTGATTTGAAAATTCAGAAAATTATATCGAGAATAGAATGTCTCCTTGTAGAACATTCTTTTGGTGCTGATTAACAGCTGTAACATTAAACTTCACTTGTCCACCCTGTTTCTCTATGACTGTTGCTGTTAATGTGATAACATCTTCGAGAAAAACCATACCTTTAAAACGGATAGCATAATCTTGAATAAATCCCTCTTCCAAATAAGGAGTAAAGAGCTTAGACAGATTTCCCATCGTCCACATGCCGTGTGCAATAATACCTGGTAGCCCAGCTTTTTCTGCTTCAGCATCAATAGTATGAATCGGATTGAAATCGCCAGAAGCCCCTGCATATTTTATTAGGTCCAAACGAGTAACGGGTTTCAGCGGAATCTCTGTTAACGAATCCCCTATTTGTAAATTTGCGATTCGATTCACACCAACATCCCCTTTCTAACAGTTTCACTAATAATCACAATTCGTTCTTCTGTGAACAGTAACTCGCCACTTGGATCTTCCCCATGCTTAGTCAGCACAAGAAATCCCATGTTACCAAAGTTACCACTTTTTTCGTAGTAATCTTTTACTTCCATCCAGCAGTAAACATCTTCCCCAACAACTAAAGGGCGCGTATAATGATAAATTTGTTCCCCGTGAATAAGCCCTTCTGTAGGAAGATTCAATTCTGGTATAGAGCCGACATTGAATGTGACTGGAAAAGTAGGTGGGGCAATATTATTTTTATACTTTGAATTTTTCCCCACTTCTTCGTCAAAATAAATTGAAGCGGGATCTCCAATCGCTTCCGCAAACTTTCGGACGCTTCCTCTCTCGATTGTATTTTTCATTTTTGAAGAGCGTTTTCCAATAGTAGATTTCAACATAATTTGTGCCTCCATTCTTAATTCCTTGGTCCACCAGCAACATAGAGTACCTGACCGCTGACAAATGATGATCTTTCGTCTGCAAAAAAGACAACTGCATTCGCAATATCTTCCGGCTTTCCGCTTCTACCCACTGGAATAGTTGAGACACTTGCTTTGATTAGTTCTTCGAATGGTATTCCAATTCTTTCCGCCGTCGATTTTGTCATTTCAGTCTCGATAAATCCAGGTGCTACTGCATTTGCGGTGACACCAAATTTTCCAAGTTCGATTGCCAAAGTCTTAGTTAATCCTTGAAGACCAGCTTTAGCCGTGGAATAATTGGCTTGGCCGCGGTTCCCTAATGCTGATGTGGATGAGATATTGATAATTCGCCCGTATTTATTCTTTGTCATATACTGTTGGGCAGCACGAGAAGCAAAAAATGCACCTTTTAAATGGACATCCATGACAGTTAGCCAATCTTCGTCGGTCATTTTAAAGATCATATTGTCCCGAATTACTCCGGCATTATTGACCAATATATCGATTGATCCAAATTTCTCAAACACTTCTTTCATCGCCTGCTCGATTTGGTCACGGTCAGTAACACTAGCAACTTTTGTATAAAAAGAGTAACCCTTTTCATTTAATTCAGTTGCTGCGATGTTCAAAGCTTCTTCATTTACATCAATAATAGCCACATTGGCACCTTCACTTGCAAAACGTTCAACGATTTCTCTTCCGATACCACGGCTACCACCAGTAACAAATGCTGTTCTTCCTTCAAATGCTTTTCCCATTATTGTGCCCCCTAATAATCTATCGTTTAAATAAATTGTCCTACTTTAACATGTCCTTTAAGTAGGTTTCTTGAAATAATTATGCGTTGGATTTCATCTGTTCCATCATAGATTCTCCATAATCTTGCTTCACGGTACCAGCGCTCGATTGGCAATTCTCTTGTATAACCCATGCCCCCATGGATCTGCAAGACACGATCCACAACTCGATTCCCCATATTTGCACCATACAATTTAGCCATAGATGCGAGATGGCGATTATCTTCACCTTGGTCAAGTGTAAAAGCTGCATTAAGTACAAGCCATCTTGCCGCTTCAATTTCGACCGCTGAATCTGCTATTGGCCACTGGATTGCTTGACGTTCCGCAATTGGTTTGCCGAATGTTTGACGCTCTTTTGAATAATCAATTGCCATCTGTAAAAGTCTTTCACTCATTCCAACGGCCCGTGCCCCGACTACCCATCGTGCAAAGCCAATCCATTCAAGTCCTAGATTGTACCCACCATTGACTTCACCTAAAATGTTTTCTTCTGGTACACGGACATTATCAAAGACCAATCCTGCTGGTCCCCATTCACCCATCGTGTCAATGTATTCGGACTTCCACCCCATATCCCGGTCCACAATAAAGCAGGTCACTCCTTCTCGACCAGTTTTTTGGTGTAGTTCTTTGTCTGTAATTGCGATAACCATTACGAAATCGGCTTCGTTCCCGCCGGTAATAAAAGTTTTCTCACCATTTAGTACCCATTCATTTCCGTCTTTAACAGCAGTCATTTTCAGATTTTGCGTATCAGATCCGGCTTCTGGTTCCGTCATTGCGAAGCACGATTTTTTTTCGCCATTGATCGTTGGTATTAGATACTTTTTCTTTTGTTCTTCGTTGCCGTAGTAGAGGATATTATCGGCTGAACCAGCAAACCTGAATGGTACAAACGTTTTAGAAACCTCCATTAGAACAATGGCCATCATTAGTTGACCTAGATTTGAACCACCGTATTCTTCAGGCGTGTTGATTCCCCAGAAACCAAACTCCTTCGCTTTTTCCTGTAATTCAATCATTTTTTCTTCAGTTAAGCCTGGACGACCTTCTCTTTCATTTTTTAATACTTCATTTTCTAAAGGAATTAACTCTTTTTCTACAAATCTTCGAATTGTTTTCTGAACCATTTTCTGTTCGTCAGATAATCTCAAATGCATACTAATCTCTCCGTTTCTACTTCTCTATTGGTTAGAACAATCTCTTTTATTCGTTAATCCCCTATGGGCAAAGTGTGGATTCTTCAAGTTAGCTGTACTGTTCCTTTAATACTCTTTTTAATATTTTTCCGACTGCTGTTTTTGGTAATTCATCTACAAAGAGGACATCTGATGGTGCTTTATATGCGGAAAGTTTGGACCGACAGAAACTAATCAACTCCTGTTCAGTTACCTGCTCCCCATCCTTTAATACCACTACAGCACGTATCGTTTCCCCACGGTATTCATTTGGCACTCCTAATACGGCAGCTTCTAGCACAGCAGGATGGCTGTAAATTACGTTTTCAACTTCGATTGGATAAACGTTGAAGCCACTTGCAAGTATCATTTCTTTTTTACGACCTACAATATAAAAGAAACCATCTTCATCCATTTTCGCGAGGTCACCTGTAAATAACCAACCATCTCTGATCGTCTGTATCGTCTCTTCTGGCTGGTTCCAATAACCTTTCATTACTTGTGGACCTTTAATGACGAGTTCCCCAATTTCACCAATGGATAGTGTTTGTTGTCCTGTTACAGAATCTACTATTCTAGCATCAGTGTTTGGTAGTGGAATTCCAATACTGCCGTTTTTTTGCAAACCTTCAATCGGGTTGCGATGCGTTACGGGAGAAGCTTCCGAAAGACCATATCCCTCTGCCACTTTAGTGCCACTAATTTCATTAAATCGTTTGAGAACTTCTAGAGGCAATGGTGCTGAACCACTTGTACATGAAGATAAACAGCTTAAATCGTATTTCTTAATCTTGTAATAATCAATTAATGCAATGTACATAGTTGGTACGCCCGGAAATGCAGTTGGTTTTTCTCGTTCTATTAAGGCTACAACTTGTTCAACTTCAAATTTAGGTACTAAAAGTAAGTTTCCTCCATTGTAAAAAGTGAGACACATTCCACTTGTCATTCCGTATACGTGAAACAGTGGAGAAATGGCGAGCACTCGCTCTTCCCCTTTTTTAGTTTTGATAAAAGAAGAGGCTGCGCTTTGCAGGGTATTAGCAACAATATTATGATGGGTCAGCATTGCTCCTTTAGGAAGCCCAGTAGTTCCTCCAGTATATTGAAGAACGGCTACATCTTTTTTTGAATCAATAGGAACATCTATCATTTCTTCACTTGATGTACCATCAGTGAAGTCACTATCTAAGTCAACAGCTATAACAACTTTTACAGAAGTTTGTGTTTTAATACTTTCAAATACGGGAAGAAGTCTATCTAGAATAATCAAAGCCTTCGTTCCAGAATCGTTTAAGATATGGAGTAATTCAGCGGGCTGGAACATTGGATTCAATTGAACTATTGTCGCTCCACAAGTTAGTGACCCGTAAAAACTTATTGGATACTGTGGACAGTTCGGCAGCATGAGCGCCACTCTGTCTCCTTTTTGGATGCCTAAATTAGTTAAAGTGAGAGCCGCACTTTTAATCCTAATGGCCATATCGCAGTATGTATAAGACCTCCCCAAAAATGTCATTGCATTATGATTAGGATACGTTTGTATCGATTTATCGAGCATTTCCTTCAAAGAGATATCAGGAATATCGATTTCTTTAGGATTTCCTACTACTACATGTTGAAGCCAAGGTCTATTCATTTCCCTCTCCTCTATATGAGATTTCATAGGGAACTTCCTCCATCTACAGCAATTACTTGTCCGGTCACATAATCACTAGCTTGGCTTGCTAGAAAAAGTGCCGTTCCTTGCAACGATTTGGAATCGCCTAATTTTTTCATTGGATTATGTTTCACAATTCTATCAGCATGTTGTTCGATAACGTGCTTCGTCATTTTTGTTTCAAAAAATCCTGGTGCAATTGCATTTACGTAAATTCCTCGGCCAGCCCATTTACGGGCCAAGTCTTTTGTGAAATGATGGATGGCTGCTTTGCTTGTACTGTATCCAATAGCATTTAGTACTTCTGGTGGTTCTGCCTTCAACCCGGCTACTGATCCAATGTTGATGATTTTTCCATAACCATTTGTAAGCATATGGTTTCCGACTTCTTTAGACATGAGGAACGTGCCAGTAACATTAACATTCATTACTTTCTGCCAAGCTTCAAGTGGCATATTCTCGACACTTTCACCCCATGTTGCTCCACTGTTATTGACCAAAATGTCGATTCCAACGAAATCAAATAGAACAGCTTCCACAACCCTTTTCACCTGTTCTTCATTGCTCACATCACATTCATATGCTTTTGCTTTAATTCCATATTTACTTTCTAAATAGTTAGCTGTCTCTTGGCAATTATTCAGTTTTCGGGAGCAAACCGCGATATTTGCGCCATACTCTGCATAAACTTCTGCAATGTATCTTCCTAAACCGCTCCCTCCACCAGTAATAAGAGCTGTACGTCCACTTAAATCAAACAATGAATTTTCCACTTCTTCACTCCCTCTGAAAGTAAATACTTTACGTATAGCTATTATACTAAACGGTCAGTATGTTAAGAATAAAAAAGAAAACACTTGTAATACCCAGTAATGTAAGCGCTAACTATATTCTTTCAATTCAGTATATAATATATATTCTGTTATATCAATCTAGTTAGTTAAATTTTTTTTAGTATGAAGAGATATTCAATGCTTTGAAATTTTTCCTATATGACATGTGTAGGGTCAGGTCTACTCCAAACTTGATTATATAGTAGTGATCAAAAGTATTTTGTATCGAAAGGGATTAAATGAATAGTACTAAGAGTTATGGGTATTATATGTTTAAGTTATTTATTTCATTCCGAAGTAGCTCAGTGGTAGAGCAACCGGCTGTTAACCGGTTGGCCGTAGGTTCGAATCCTACCTCCGGAGTCGCACTCACAACAAACAGCAAAACATTTAATTTAGAAGTACTTTATTCTATTTAAAAATAAGAAATCCTTTTTTATGGAGTAAAACACCCTAAATCAATGGTAAAATGTAAAACACCTTCGAAGGTACACTTGAAACAAGAAAAAAATCGGAGGTGTTTTTGCATGGGCAAAAACGTATATGCTAGCAAGATAAAACTTGGATTATTTCCTTGGTGAACCATATGTGCCGAAATATAAATTCGAAGAAGCACAGTCCCTTGCCTATAAAGTTCAGGCAATAAAACACACAGCTTGCGAGCTGAAAAAGGACAAGCTATAAATCTACTAAAGAGTGTATCTTTTCTTTCTCTACTGCGAATCATTCAGGTTCTTGTTCTACTAACCTGTTCTTATCTACAGTATCCGCTCAAAAAAGTTGAAAGAATGCACCTTTTATCTCTGATTACATGTAGTCATAGATACACGTTTTTAGGACATGACTTATTCCTCCCATGGGTACAATTGATCCCGAAGGCTTTAGCATTTTTTCCATCAGGCAACAAGCCTATCTATCACACCTACCGCGCTTTCGCTTACTGTCCTTGAAGTTAAGTGTGGAAGAAATACACTTCCACACTTAACTTCAAGGTTTTGGAGTACAAAACACAAAATAACAGTAAAATAGAACCTTTATTGGTTTGAATTTAACACTCTAATTGACATCATAATTAACAGAGAAAATAACACCATAAAAAGTAGTTTGAATAACCAAGCTCCTTTTGTCATGAATTGTAATGACCTCTTATCCAACTAAACGAGCTTTAGTGCAACAAAAAAAATCATAATAAAATATAATTTTTTGGGGATTATATAAATAGAGGTGATTTTATGGATAAAGAGGATTTAAAGCTCACATCGGCTGAAATAGGGACATTGTGGGGGGAATATATAAATGGGACCGCCGTTGATACTGTAAATAAATATATGGTATCCACCATAGAGGATAAAAAAATAAAAGCACTATTCGAAGATGCGATAAGAACGTTCGCTAAACAAAAAAAACAGATAACTACTTTTCTTGAAAACCAAGGATTTCCAGTTCCAATTGGATTTACTGATTCAGACCTTAACCCGACTTTCATCAGTTTTTGATAAAAACACATCAAAAACCGACTTTTCACGTATAGAAACGTTGATTTATCAACGTTTCCCTTCCGGGAATCTAAATGTAGT
>NZ_ALJG01000353.1 GCF_000286315.1 Paenisporosarcina sp. TG20
TTCTCTTTATGTGTGAAACGGAGGAGTCTTGTCTATCTCGACTTACTAAAGTTTTTCATTAAAAATGCCTTGACAGAAAAAACTTTGAATGATAAAATATTCAAGGTTGATAGTTAAGGGTCTGGGTCTTTGGAGGATATGCTAAATGTCTTATGAAAAAGTTAATCAGGCGAAAAAAACCGTCATCGGTACTAAGCAAACAGTAAAAGCAATTCTCGGTGGCCATGTAGTAGAAATTCTCGTGGCTCTTGATGCAGACAATCGAATCACCCAACTTGCGATTACAACAGCGGAAGAACATGGTGTGAAAATTGACTTTGTAGAGTCTAAAATAGAACTCGGTAAAGCCTGCGGACTTCAAGTGGGTGCAGCAGTTGTTGCAATTACTGTGTAACTGTTTTTGTGTATGAAAACACAAAGACTTTGTTTTTTACCCGAAAATGAACCACCTGGATGTGTGGTATTACAATAATCAGAAGAAGGGAGGAATAATCGATGCCTACAATTAATCAATTGGTACGTAAGCCTCGTAAATCCAAGAGTGTTAAGTCAAACTCTCCAGCGTTGAATAAAGGTTATAACAGCGCTAAAAAAACATTAACAAACGTTAACTCTCCACAAAAACGTGGGGTTTGTACACGTGTTGGTACAATGACACCACGTAAACCAAACTCAGCGCTACGTAAATATGCTCGTGTACGTTTAACTAACCTATTAGAGGTTACTGCGTACATTCCAGGAGAAGGTCATAACCTTCAAGAACACAGTGTTGTTCTAATCCGTGGAGGACGAGTAAAAGACTTAGCGGGTGTTCGTTACCATATCGTTCGTGGTGCTCTTGATACAGCTGGTGTAACTGGTCGTATGCAAAGCCGTTCATTATACGGAACTAAACGCCCTAAAGTTAAAAAAAGCTAATTAAAATAAAATCATAGATTTCACCGAAAGGAGGAAAACACATGCCTCGTAAAGGTCCTGTTACCAAACGTGATGTGTTACCAGATCCAATTTATAAATCAAAGTTAGTAACTCGTTTAATAAATAAAATTATGGTAGATGGTAAAAGAGGTACTTCTCAAAAAATTCTTTATGGAGCATTTGAACTGATTCAAGAACGTTCAGGTAAAGATCCTCTAGAAGTATTTGAAGCAGCACTTACAAACATTATGCCATTACTTGAAGTTAAAGCTCGCCGTGTAGGTGGTTCTAACTATCAGGTACCAATGGAAGTTCGTCCGGAACGTCGTTCAACTTTAGGTCTTCGTTATTTAGTTAACTATTCACGTCTTCGTGGAGAGAAAACAATGGAAGAGCGTTTAGCTAATGAAATTCTTGACGCTTCTAACAACACAGGTGCATCTGTGAAGAAACGTGAAGAAATGCACAAAATGGCGGAAGCAAACAAAGCATTTGCTCATTACCGCTGGTAGAATTTTTCATCCACTATTATTCTAATTTGAGTTGGAAGGAGAAATACAAAAATGGCTAGAGAATTCTCCTTAGAGAATACACGTAATATCGGAATCATGGCTCATATTGATGCTGGTAAAACAACAACTACTGAGCGTATTCTTTATTACACGGGTCGTATCCATAAGATTGGTGAAACGCACGAAGGTGCTTCACAAATGGACTGGATGGAACAAGAGCAAGAGCGTGGAATCACAATCACTTCTGCTGCTACAACTGCTTCTTGGAAAGGGCACCGTGTAAATATTATCGATACACCAGGTCACGTTGACTTTACAGTTGAAGTTGAACGTTCACTTCGTGTACTTGATGGTGCTGTTGCAGTTCTTGATGCACAGTCGGGTGTTGAACCACAAACTGAAACAGTATGGCGCCAAGCTACAACTTATGGTGTACCACGTATTGTTTTCGTTAACAAAATGGATAAATTAGGCGCGGATTTCCTATACTCTGTAGGAACAATCCATGACCGTTTACAAGCTAATGCTCATCCTATTCAATTGCCAATTGGTGCTGAAGACGACTTCGAAGCGATTATCGACTTAGTCGAAATGAAAGCTATCTATTATGGAAACGATGAAGGAACAGACATCCAAGTGAGAGAAATTCCTGAATCCCATATTGAAATTGCAAATGAATGGCGTGAAAAATTAGTTGAAGGTGTTGCTGAACTTGATGAAGCGTTAATGGAAAAATACCTTAATGCTGAAGAGATCACATTACAAGAATTAAAACTTGCTATTCGTAAAGGTACGTTAAATGTAGAATTCTATCCTGTTATTTGTGGAACTGCTTTTAAAAACAAAGGCGTTCAATTGATGCTTGATGCTGTACTTGATTATCTTCCAGCACCAACAGATGTACCACCTATGATGGGTCTTCTTCCGGATTCAGAAGAAGAAGTTTTACGTAAACCACACGATTCAGAGCCTTTCTCTGCATTAGCATTTAAAGTAATGACGGACCCTTACGTCGGTAAGTTAACATTCTTCCGTGTGTACTCTGGTTCACTTTCTTCTGGTTCTTACGTGCAAAACTCAACTAAAGGTAAGCGTGAACGTGTAGGACGAATCCTACAAATGCACGCAAACTCTCGTGAAGAGATTGCAGAAGTATATTGTGGTGATATCGCAGCAGCTGTTGGTCTTAAAGATACAACAACTGGAGATACATTGTGTGATGAGAAACAACAAGTCATCCTTGAGTCTATGGTATTCCCAGAGCCAGTAATCTCGTTATCTGTTGAGCCGAAGTCAAAAGCTGACCAAGATAAAATGGGTCAAGCTTTACAAAAACTTCAAGAGGAAGATCCTACTTTCCGTGCTCATACAGATGTAGAAACTGGTCAAGTTATCATCGCTGGTATGGGTGAACTTCACCTTGATATAATTGTTGATCGTATGCGTCGTGAATTCAAGGTAGAAGCTAACGTGGGCGCGCCACAGGTTTCTTACCGTGAAACATTCCGTGGATCAGCTTCTGTTGAAGGTAAGTTCGTTCGTCAATCTGGTGGACGTGGTCAATTTGGACACGTTTGGATTGAATTCTCTCCAAACGACGAAGGAAAAGGTTTTGAATTCGTAAATGGAGTTGTCGGTGGTAGTGTTCCACGTGAATACATTCCAGCTGTTGAAGCGGGTCTTCGTGACTCATTAAACAATGGTGTAATTGCTGGATATCCACTAATTGACATCAAGGCACGTCTATTTGACGGATCTTACCATGATGTTGACTCGAATGAGATGGCGTTTAGAATTGCTGCTTCTATGGCATTAAAAAATGCAGTATCAAAATGTAGCCCGGTACTTCTTGAGCCGCTTATGCGAGTAGAAGTAGTTATCCCTGAGGAATACCTTGGTGATATCATGGGTGACATTACATCTCGTCGTGGACGTGTTGAAGGAATGGACGCTCGTGGAAACGCGCAAGTAGTTCGTTCAATGGTTCCACTTTCTCAAATGTTTGGTTACGCAACTTCATTGCGTTCTAACACGCAAGGTCGTGGTGTTTTCTCAATGCACTTCGATCACTATGAAGAAGTACCAAAATCAATTTCTGAAGAAATTATCAAAAAAAATAAAGGTTAATAATTGCATGTTAACTTTTAGTATAGCTATATTGTAAACATTGGATGATGAGGGCTACTAGTCCCTTATCATCCATAATAAAAATTAATTTAAATTTTGAGGAGGACATCTATAATGGGTAAAGCTAAATTTGATCGTTCGAAAACACACGTAAACATTGGTACAATTGGTCACGTTGACCATGGTAAAACAACATTAACAGCAGCAATTGCAACAGTTCTTGCAAAACGTTCTGGTGGTACTGCAATGAGCTATGCACAAATTGATAACGCTCCTGAAGAAAAAGAGCGCGGAATCACAATCAACACTTCTCACGTTGAGTATGAAACTGCAACTCGTCACTATGCACACGTTGACTGCCCAGGGCATGCCGATTATGTTAAAAACATGATCACTGGTGCTGCACAAATGGACGGCGGAATTTTAGTAGTATCTGCTGCTGACGGCCCAATGCCACAAACTCGTGAGCACATCCTTCTTTCACGTCAAGTTGGTGTTCCATTCTTAGTAGTATTCATGAACAAATGTGACATGGTAGACGACGAAGAATTACTTGAATTAGTAGAAATGGAAGTTCGTGATCTTCTTTCTGATTATGATTTCCCTGGTGACGATATTCCAGTAATCAAAGGTTCAGCACTTAAAGCTCTTGAAGGCGAAGCTGAATGGGAAGAAAAAATCATGGAATTAATGGACGCTGTTGACTCTTATATCCCAATGCCAGAACGTCAAACTGACAAGCCATTCATGATGCCTGTTGAGGATGTTTTCTCAATTACAGGTCGTGGTACTGTTGCTACTGGTCGTGTTGATCGTGGACGTATTAAAGTCGGTGACCCTGTTGATATCATTGGTATCGCTGAAGAGCCGAAATCATCTATCGTAACTGGTGTTGAAATGTTCCGTAAACTTCTTGACTATGCAGAAGCTGGCGATAACATTGGAGCTCTTCTTCGTGGTGTATCACGTGAAGATATTCAACGTGGTCAAGTTTTAGCTAAACCAGGTTCAATTACTCCACATACTGATTTTAAAGCAGAAGTTTATGTTCTTTCTAAAGAAGAGGGTGGACGTCATACTCCATTCTTCACTAACTACCGTCCTCAGTTCTACTTCCGTACAACTGACGTAACTGGTGTTTGTAATCTTCCTGAAGGCGTTGAAATGGTTATGCCTGGCGACAATATTGAAATGTCGGTAGCACTTATTTCTCCGATCGCTCTTGAAGAAGGTACTAAGTTCTCTATCCGTGAGGGTGGACGTACTGTTGGTGCTGGTGTAGTTGCGACTATCACTAAATAATTAAAACTTTTAGAAACCCTTGCCGGGACGCTGGCAAGGGTTTTTTATTTGTCTATTTGTCGCGTGTAGAGGCGTTTATCTTTAATTAAGATCAAATGAACACCGCTAAAGAATGCCTCAGTAGCAAGTCGACTTGGCTAATGAAACACTTAATGAAACATTCCTTCGTTCAGGTGAGACTTATCGGTCAAATTGAGGTCTTTATCGGTCAAACTGAGCGTTCTATCAACCAAACTCGTCTTATTGCCAAGTTTACTTGGTGAACCGCAATTTTAAAAACACCCTCTCTAACAGAAAAGAGCCATGTAGCCAAAAGCGAAAGGGGTCCTATTCAGGACTTAGAATAGTTTTGTTTACGCTACGCTACTGTTTGATCGCTAAAGAATGTCTCAGTAGCAAGTCGACTTGGCTAATAAGACACTTCTTGAACCTATCCTTCGTTCAGGTGAGACTGATCAGTCAAACTGAGGCCTTAATCGGTCAAACTGAGCGTTCTATCAACCAAACCCGTCTCATTGCCAAGTTTACTGGGTGAACCACAAATTTAATAACAACCTCTCCAACAGAAAAGAGCCATGTAGCCAAAAGCGAAATGGATCCAATTCAGGACTTAGAATAGTTTTGTTTACGCTGCGCTACTGTTTGATTGCCAAAGACTGTTTCATTACCAGGTCGACTTGGAGTATAAGACGCATCTTAAATCTTTCCTTCGTTCAGGTAAGGCTCAACGGTCATACTAGAGGGTCTATCGTTCAAATTGGATGTTCTATCAACCAACCCTTCTCATAGTCAAGTTACTTAGTTGTGAACCGCAAATATAAAAATACCATCTCCAACAGACAAGTGAATACACAAATCTATTTCTGTTATTTCACCATTTCAGCTATGTTCATCAAATATATTTATTTATTCTAAAAATTCACAAGAACCTTGTAACACCAATAATGTAAGCGGATTCATTAATTTGTAATATTCGCAATTAATTAAATAATTCAAAAATAATGATTGACACGACTTGAAATAGGCGATACGATAACAACACTTTACATTAAGAAATAAAAAATCAACAGATTCATCGCAACAAGTTTTGATAAGTTTTTTTAAATAAAGAATGACTTTTCGAAGTCATTCACGCATACACATAGAAAAAGTAATTTGAAGTTCTAATAATAAAATAATTTAACTCAATGACGAGGTTAAAGTAAATGGAATTTGTATTTCCAGAGAGCCGGTACTGATGGAAGCCGGTAATACACCCATTTACGACATCCCCTCCGAGTGGAATGCTGAAAGGTATTGTTTAATACCAAATAGGCTTTCCCGGTAACTGATTCATTTAGGTTATCGTTATCAAAGGATAAGCATTGCTTATCCATGAGGCTGCAATTGCGCAGTGAAATAGGGTGGTACCATGAAGCTTTTTCATCCCTATACAAAGAACAGGGTTTCTTTGTGTAGGGATGAAAAGGCTTTTTCATTTTTAAAAACATTTAAGGAGGCGAGAGGATTGGGAATGAATGCTAGTTTGACTGAAGCGACAGATCTGAAACTAAAAGGTAGTGGTGCAGATATCTTAATTCAGTCGTTAAAACAACAAGGTGTAGAAATGGTCTTTGGCTATCCGGGAGGAGCTGTGTTACCGATTTATGACGCTTTGCATAGAAATCCAATCAAGCATATACTTGCGCGCCATGAGCAAGGGGCCATACACGCTGCTGAAGGGTATGCGAGAGTATCCGGAAAAACAGGAGTTGTTATCGCAACATCGGGACCAGGGGCAACAAACTTGGTTACAGGAATAGCGGACGCAATGCTGGATTCACTTCCTCTCGTTATTTTCACAGGACAGGTTGCAACCACAGTTATTGGAACAGATGCTTTCCAAGAAGCCGATATTTTAGGAATCACGCAGCCGATTACAAAACATAATTATCAAGTAAAAAATATAGAAGATTTTCCGCGAATCATTAAAGAAGCATTTCACATTGCTTCCACTGGTCGTCCAGGACCTGTCGTTGTAGATATACCAAAAGACATTTCAAATGAGTTGTTCTTAAACAATTCTATGGAGGATGAGGAAATAAATTTACCAGGCTATCAGCCGACAACGAAGCCTAACTACTTACAAATTCAAAAAGCCGTAAAAGCATTGTCTAATGCGAAAAAGCCACTTATCTTGGCTGGTGCTGGTGTTTTAACAGCCAAAGCAAGTACAGAATTAAAGGAATTCGTAGAACGTTATCAAATTCCTGTGACAAACACATTACTCGGGCTCGGTAGTATTGCTGGAAATCATAATTTATTTCTTGGAATGGCCGGTATGCACGGGACCTACACAGCTAATACAGCCATTTGTGAGTGCGATGTCTTAATGAACATTGGAGCCCGGTTTGATGACCGATTAACTGGAAATCTTGCTCACTTTGCACCGAATGCAAAGGTAATCCATATTGACATCGACCCGGCTGAGATTGGAAAGAATGTCCCAACTGCGATCCCAATTGTAGCCGATGCAAAAGAAGCATTACTTGAACTATTAAAGCAAAATTTTGAAAAGCCAGATACAGTCGAGTGGTTGAAAACCTTATCAGAAAACTCAATGAATTTTCCACTACAATATAAGGCAGATAAACTACGAGGAATTCTTCCTCAACAAGCGATTGAATTAATACACCGTTTAACCAAAGGTGATGCAGTTGTGACAACGGATGTTGGACAGCATCAAATGTGGGCCGCACAATACTATTCATTTAATCATCCAAACAACTGGGTGACTTCAGGGGGGCTTGGGACGATGGGCTTTGGCTTTCCGGCAGCGATTGGAGCCCAGCTCGCTAAGCCAGACGCAAAAGTAATTTCTATCGTCGGTGACGCTGGATTCCAAATGACTATGCAGGAATTATCATTACTTCAGGAATTACGCCTTCCAGTGAAGATTGTCATTATAAATAATCGATGCCTTGGTATGGTTAGACAATGGCAGGAAACATTTTATGAAGAACGATACTCACAGTCTCTTATCCCTGTACAGCCTGATTTTGTGAAATTAGCTGAGGCTTATGATATCCAAGGATATAAAGTTGAGACTATGGAAGAGGCAGAAGAGGTCTTTGCGAAAGCATTTAATTCGAATGAACCAGTACTAATTGATTGCCGGGTTACTCAGTTGGAAAATGTATATCCGATGGTCTCACCGGGGACAGGGTTGCATGAGATGATTGGAGTGAAAGGTGTATGAAACGAATCATAACAACGACCGTGATAAATCAAAGCGGTGTATTGAACCGTGTGACGGGCCTTTTGATGAAGCGTCAGTTCAATATTGAAAGTATCTCAGTAGGACATACGGAACAACCGGGGATGTCGAAAATGACATTCGTAGTAAATGTTGAAGACAAAGAAAAACTTGAACAACTATTAAAACAACTGCAAAAACAGATTGATGTTATCAAAGTAAATGACATAACAGATAAAGCGGTGGTCATGAGAGAGTTGGCACTTATTAAAGTCGTCACACCACCATCCGTTAGAAACGAAATTTACAGTATTGTTGAACCTTTTCGAGCAACGGTAGTTGATATGAGTAAAAATGTAACAACATTCCAAGTGACAGGGGATCCCGAAAAGATTGAAGCGTTTATTGATTTGGTCAAACCATATGGAATTAAGGAACTTACGAGAACAGGAGTATCCGCATTTGTTCGGGAAACACAAAAACCTTATACAGCACAACTATCAATTTTATAAAAAACAACCAATTAGAGGAGGAAAAGAAAATGGCAAAAATGTATTATAACCAAGACGTAAACGAGCAGGTATTAAAAGGTAAAACAATCGCAATTATCGGATATGGTTCTCAAGGTCATGCTCATGCACAGAACTTAAATGATTCAGGATATAAAGTGGTAGTAGGTGTACGTCCAGGAAAGTCATTTGATCAGGCAAAAGCGGATGGTCTACAGGTTGGTTCAGTAGCGGAAGCTGCTCATGCAGCAGATGTCATCATGGTACTTGTTCCAGATGAACGTCAGTCACAAATTTATCAAGAAGAAATCAAGCCAGCACTCACACCTGGTAAATCACTAGTTTTTGCTCATGGGTTTAACGTTCACTTTAACCAAATTGTTGCACCAGAAGGTGTTGACGTATTTTTAGTAGCCCCTAAAGGACCAGGACATCTTGTTCGCCGTACATTTGAAGCTGGAGCAGGAGTACCTTCATTAATTGCAATTCATCAAGACTTCTCAGGGCAGGCAAAAGACGTAGCTCTTGCATATGCGAAAGGTATTGGTAGCACACGCGCGGGTGTACTAGAAACGACGTTTAAAGAAGAAACAGAAACAGATTTGTTCGGTGAGCAGGCTGTATTATGTGGAGGTTTAACTTCTTTAGTGAAGGCAGGATTCGAAACTCTAGTAGAAGCTGGTTATCAGCCAGAACTAGCTTACTTTGAATGTATGCACGAATTGAAATTAATTGTTGACCTTATGTATGAAGGTGGAATGTCTGGTATGCGTTCTTCAATTTCAGATACCGCACAATGGGGAGATTTTGTTTCTGGACCAAGAGTCGTGGATGCAGGAACAAAAGCTCGCATGAAGGATATTCTCAACGATATCCAATCAGGGAAATTCGCAAAAGGTTGGTTGCTTGAAAATCAATTGAACCGACCAGAATTTACTGCTATCGAAAAAGCTGAGGAATCTCATCAAATAGAAAAAGTTGGTAGTGAACTTCGTGCGATGATGCCGTTTATAAATGAAGGTAGCAAAGCCAAAGAAAAAGAGGTGGTCGGAAGTGCGCAAAGTAGACATATTTGATACAACGCTTCGGGATGGAGAACAGTCGGCGGGCATTAACTTAAATACAGCTGAGAAAATTGAAATTGCCCGCCAGCTTGAACGTTTTGGAGCCACGATCATTGAGTCTGGATTTCCAGCAGCATCTCCAGGTGATTTTGATGCGGTTCAGAGAATTGCTAATACAGTAAAAAATTCAATCGTAACGGGCCTTGCCCGGACGGTTGAACATGATATTGAAAGAGCATGGGAAGCTTTAAGAGGAGCAGAACAGCCTCATATTCACATTTTCTTAGCTACTTCACCGATTCATATGCAATACAAGCTGATGAAAACACCAGAACAAGTGGTGGAAATCGCAGTGGAATCAGTTAAGTACGCTCGAAAATACTTTCCGCTTGTTCAGTGGTCAGCAGAAGATGCTTCACGGTCAGATCCTGAATTTTTGGCACATATTATCCGAAAAGTTATTGCAGCAGGTGCCACAACAATTAATCTTCCAGATACAGTCGGCTATGCAACACCAAGTGAATACGGTGCCATGTTCAAATACATGAAAGACAATGTAGTTGGTATTGAGAAAGTTAAACTCTCAGCACATTGTCATAATGACCTTGGTATGGCAACGGCAAACACGTTAGCAGCCATTGAAAACGGTGCAGACCAGGTTGAAGGAACAATTAATGGCATCGGGGAACGCGCAGGAAATGTGGCATTGGAAGAAATAGCTGTTGCTTTGCATATTCGCAAACCAATCTATGGCGTTGAAACGGGCGTAAATCTAAAAGAAATTAAGCGTACAAGTCAACTAGTTAGTCAGTTAACAGGAAGCATGATTCAGTCTAACAAAGCAATTGTAGGGAAAAATGCTTTTGCTCATGAAGCTGGCATACATCAAGACGGTATGTTAAAGAATCCGCTAACTTATGAGATTATCACACCCGCATTGATTGGTGATGTAGCGACAGAGTTGGTGCTTGGTAAGCATTCCGGCAGACACGCATTCAAAGATCGTGCGATTAAAATGGGCTTCGAGTTAAGTGATGAGAAGATAAATAAGGCATTTTTAGAATTTAAAAAGCTAGCAGATAGTAAAAAAGAGATTGTAGAAGACGATTTATATGTTCTTCTTACAGACCAGCAAATTAACGAAAAGAACACACCAGTCTATGAATTGGAAAGTATTCAAGTCCAATATAGTACTGACAATGTTCCAACAGCAACTGTATCTGTTCAAAATCCTAATGGAGATAAAATCAGCAAATCAGCGCCTGGAGCTGGTGCAGTTGAAGCGATTTTCAATACATTAGAACTAGTTGTAGAAGGCAAAGTTCATATTTTGGATTATCGTGTAACTTCTATAGGAAAAGGGCGCGATGCATTAGGCGAAGCGGTTATTAACCTGAGTTATAACGGAGAGGCAGTTACAGGACGCGATGTCGCACAAGACGTTTTAGAGGCATCAGCAAAAGCTTATTTAAATGCAGTTAATCGTAAACTCCTTAAATCAGAAAAAATTGAAGAAGTAGCAACAAAATGAATATAAGTGGATAAGACAAGGAGGAATTTATAATGGAAAAAACAATAACAGTGTTGCCCGGAGATGGAATCGGACCAGAAGTGACTAAAGGTGCAGTTAAGGTGCTGCAATCCATTGCAATGCGTTATGGACATACTTTTCATTTTAATCACGCGGCAATCGGCGGAATAGCGGTAGATAAACATGAAAATCCGCTACCTCAAGAAACAATTGAGGCTTGTGAAGCGAGTGACGCAATCCTTCTTGGTGCAGTCGGAGGTACTAAGTGGGATCAATATCCCTCTCATATGAGACCAGAAAAAGGGCTCTTAAACATCCGCAAGCATTTTGATTTATTCGCTAATATTCGACCGGTGAAGGCAATTCCATCACTCTTGTCCTCATCGCCATTAAAAGAAGAGGTAGCTAAAGAAGTGGATATGGTGATTGTGCGTGAATTAACTAGTGGATTGTATTTCGGGGAACCAAAACGACGTTCTGAGAAATCAGCAGTCGATACGCTTGTGTATACACGCAAAGAAATCGAGCGCATTGTCAATCAGGCTTTTGAGATCGCACGAACTCGTAGAGGAAAATTAACTTCCATCGACAAAGCCAATGTGCTTGAAACGAGCAAGCTATGGCGTGAAGTTGTTGAAGAACGAAAGAATGCTTATCCTGATGTTGAAGTGGAACATATGCTTGTCGATTCAGCAGCGATGAAGCTAATTACTGACCCACGTGCATTTGATGTAATCGTTACTGAAAATATGTTTGGTGATATCTTAAGTGACGAAGCATCAGTCATCACTGGTTCATTGGGTATGTTGCCTTCTGCAAGTATCCGTTCAGATGGATTCGGTCTTTACGAACCAGTACATGGTTCTGCTCCGGACATCGCTGGACAGAACAAAGCAAATCCATCCGGTGCTATATTATCTGCAGCGATGATGCTGAGACATTCTTTCGGCCTACATTCCGAAGCCGTGGCAGTAGAAGAAGCGGTGATGGGAGTTCTAGAAGATGGCTATTGTACAGGTGATCTTTTCAGAAAAGGGAAGCGCGTTGTTTCCACTGACGAATTCGTCACAAAAGTCATTGAAGAACTTGAAAGAGAATTTGTATCAGAACACATTATGTACTCGTATGTGTAGATGAAAGGAGAAGTTCAAATGCCCAAAACAATTATAGAAAAGATTTGGGAACAACATATTGTATACGAGGAACAAGGAAAGCCTGACCTCCTTTATATAGATCTTCATTTATTGCATGAAGTGACTTCACCGCAAGCATTTGAAGGCTTGCGGATGAATGGTCGAAAAGTTCGCCGACCAGATTTATGTTTTGCAACAATGGACCACAACGTACCTACGAGAAACCGTGACACGATTAGAGATCCAATATCTCGTTTACAAATTAAAACTTTACAGGATAATTGCGATGAATTCGGAGTGCCACTTGCAGGGATAAACCATCCGGATCAAGGCATTGTTCACGTCATTGGACCAGAACTTGGATTGACACAACCCGGTAAGACCATCGTTTGTGGTGATAGTCATACTTCTACACATGGTGCATTCGGAGCTTTAGCTTTCGGAATTGGTACAAGTGAAGTAGAACATGTACTTTCTACTCAAACCCTATGGCAATCAAAACCGAAAACAATGGAAATCAGAATCGATGGAGATCTTGGCTTCGGGGTAACATCAAAGGATATTATTCTAGCGATAATCGCTAAGTTTGGTATTGATATGGGAACAGGTCATATCGTTGAGTACACGGGTGAAGCCATTCGTAAGTTAACGATGGAGCAGCGTATGACGATTTGTAATATGTCCATTGAAGCAGGAGCTAGGGCAGGACTAATCAGCCCGGATAAAACAACAGTTGAATACTTAAGAGGAAGAAGACATGTTCCTCAAGGAGCTGATTTCGATAAAGTGGCAGTGCAGTGGCTATCTCTAGCAACTGACCAAGACGCTAAATATGATGTATCTTTGAGCATTCATACAGATGAAATATCTCCGTTTGTCACATGGGGAACCAATCCTGCCATGGGATCTGGTATTGCGGGACACGTTCCATACTCAACTGATTTTGAAAAACAAGCAGACCGCGATGCACTACAGCAAGCTCTTGCATACATGAAACTTGAAGAAGGTACACCACTGTCCTCTATAGCTATCCAACATGTATTTATCGGTTCATGCACAAATGCACGTTTGGGAGATTTACGAGCAGCGAGTCAAGTAGTGGAAGGCAAAAAAGTACACTCATCTGTAACGGCTATCGTTGTCCCTGGTTCTGAATCAGTAAAAAGGGCAGCTGAAGAGGAAGGTTTAGATAAAATATTCCTAGAGGCCGGATTTGAATGGCGAGAAACGGGCTGTAGTATGTGCCTAGCGATGAATGAGGATTCTGTGCCTGCTGGAGAACGCTGTGCTTCAACATCAAATAGAAATTTTGAAGGGCGCCAAGGAGCGGGAGCCATGACACATTTAGTCAGTCCTGTCATGGCAGCAGCGGCTGCGATAGAAGGACACTTCACAGACATTCGGAAATATATGCATGAATCAGTGCCGTCTTGATGAAAAAGACTAACGAGGAGGTCTATCGATGAAACCCATCAATAAGATCACAAGTGTTATGACACCGCTTGATCGGAAAAACGTAGACACTGATCAAATTATTTCAAAAGAGTTTTTAAAGAGAATAGAACGTACAGGTTTCGGTAAATATTTATTTTATCATTGGCGCTTCAACTCGGATGGAACAACTGTGGAAAACTTCGTACTTAATGATGAGCGTTATAGGGGTTCGGAAATCCTAGTTGCCCAGGAAAACTTCGGCTGCGGCTCTTCACGGGAGCATGCACCATGGGCAATTCAAGATTACGGCTTTAACGTAGTGATTGCACCGAGTTATGCAGATATTTTTTATAATAATTGCGTGAAGAATGGTGTTCTTGCTATTCGATTAAAAGGGCATGAAGTAGACGAACTTATTCAAAAAGGAAAAAACGAACTATTTAAGTTAGAAGTTAATTTGGAAGACCAGAGCGTTGTGGCACAAGACGGGACCCATTATAAGTTCGAGATGGATCCTTATTGGAAAGAAATGCTTCTGAAAGGTTGGGATGAAATAGCTTTAACATTCCAATACGAATCGCTTATCACTGCATATGAAGAAAAAAGACATTAAGGGTAAACTTCACGATTAATAGGAGATGGTTTTGTTGGGAATTACGGAATAGAAGGTTTAAACAGCGCATTCGAACAACTAGCACCAATTGTCCACCGCACACCTTGTAAACAATCAAAT
Source organism: Paenisporosarcina sp. TG20 (assembly GCF_000286315.1). GTDB lineage: Bacteria > Bacillota > Bacilli > Bacillales_A > Planococcaceae > Paenisporosarcina. Next base: position 14,499 of record NZ_ALJG01000353.1, read on the forward strand.
ACGTTAAATAGTATCGCTGACAGCAATGTTTTTTTGAAACTTGAAAACTTGCAGAAAACAGGTTCTTTTAAAGTACGTGGTGCATTTAATAAAATTAGTCAATTATCAGATGAGGAATGTTCAAGAGGAATTATTGCTGCTTCAGCGGGAAATCACGCACAAGGCGTCGCACTTGCGGGAAGAGAAAAAGGGGTACCTGTAACAGTATATATGCCAGAGACAACACCGGAAGCGAAAGTGATGGCTACCCGTCATTACGGAGCGAAAGTCATACTAGTAGGAAAGAATTTTGAAGAAGCTTATGCTGCGTCAAAAAAAGAACAGCTTTTCACTGGAGCAGTATTTGTTCATCCTTTCGATGACTTGGCTATAATTGAAGGCCAGGCCACAGTTGCAATGGAGATGTTACAGCAATGTCCTGACCTTGACACCATCGTTGTTCCAGCTGGAGGTGGTGGATTGCTTGCAGGTACTGCAATTGCCGTAAAATTAATTAGACCGTCCGTGCGCGTTATTGGTGTTCAGGCTCAATCAGCTTCTGCCATTGCTTCTATTTTCCACGGTACGAATAACTCTCTTGTACCATTTTTACCGACAATTGCTGAAGGGATTAAAGTGAAAGAACCCGGAAAGCTAACAACAAAAATTATTAAATCTTACGTGGATGACGTTATCACTGTGACGGAACAAGAAATTGCTTCATCTATTCTCTTTATGCTAGAACGCGAGAAAATGTTAGTAGAAGGAGCAGGAGCAGCATCGGTTGCGGCTGTACTCCATCGACGACTACCATTTTACTCTAGCAATATAGGTATTATTGTTAGTGGTGGTAACTTTGATATCGGTAAGCTTGCGGCATGTAGAAAAACTGCAACTGAGCTCGGTACACCTAGCTCTTTTTAATCTGTTATTTGTTTATCAATTCTTTGAATATAAACCTATAAAGAGGGAGCCTAAATTCAATAATGAATTAGGCTCTTTCTTTCGAGTGAATAATAGTAAGCTACTTTCCGAACAGAACAACTTAGTTATCCAATTTAAGGTATTTGTTTCATTGGACTAGCAAATTCTTTGTTAATATGAAATAATAATACATTACGTAATGTCAGAATACTGCACCAGACAGAGTAGTCTAGAAACATACAACAGTAGTCATTAGTTTGGTTCCTGGTTTACGAAATCATAAGAACTTAATGTTCGGACTATTCCTTAAGCTATTGAAAGAAAGTGGATTTCATCATACAATAAGAAAGCATGAAAAAGAATTAAACAAAACAACTTGCACAATTCTTTTTTTATATGTATAATGTTGAATGTTGGTCTTTGACTGCTATGATGCGAGAGGTTACTGACACACCCGGCCGCTTTGCCATGGCGGGTTGTCGGAAAATTTTCGTTGAGAATGTCTAGTAAATAGGCGAAAAGGAGGAAAAATAATGGCAAAACAAAAAATTCGTATCCGTTTAAAAGCGTATGACCACAGAATTCTTGATCAATCTGCTGAGAAAATCGTGGAAACTGCAAAGCGTTCAGGTGCAAGTGTATCAGGTCCGATCCCACTTCCAACTGAGAGATCTGTGTATACGGTTCTTCGTGCCGTTCATAAGTATAAAGATGCTCGTGAACAATTCGAAATGCGTACGCATAAACGTCTGATCGATATCGTTAACCCAACACCACAAACTGTTGATGCGTTAATGAAGCTTGATTTACCATCTGGCGTTGATATTGAAATCAAACTTTAATGGTAAATAATAAATAGAACTGCACAAACAATTTTTGTAGGAGGTGTGACAAATGACCAAAGGAATCTTAGGTAGAAAAATCGGCATGACTCAAGTATTTGCCGAAAACGGTGACTTAATCGCTGTAACTGTAATTGAAGCTTCTCCAAACGTAGTACTTCAAAAGAAATCAATTGAAACAGATGGCTACGAATCAATACAGTTAGGTTTTGAAGATAAACGTGAAAAGTTATCTAATAAACCAGCAAAAGGGCATGTAGCGAAAGCGAGCACAACCCCTAAGCGCTTCATCCGTGAATTCCGCGGCTTGAATATTGATGAGTACGAAGTTGGTCAAGAAGTCAGCGTTGAAAGTTTCAAAGAAGGCGACGTAATTGATGTATCTGGCGTGTCAAAAGGTAAAGGTTTCCAAGGTGTTATTAAACGCCACAACCAATCACGAGGGCCCATGGCTCACGGATCGCGTTACCACCGTCGTCCTGGTTCAATGGGGCCTGTTGCTCCGAACCGTGTATTTAAACAAAAGAAATTACCTGGTCAAATGGGTGCTACTATGATAACGATCCAAAACTTAGAAATTGTAAAAGTTGATGCTGTTCGTAATCTGTTGCTCGTTAAAGGTAATGTTCCTGGTTCTCGTAAAGCATTAGTAGTAGTTAAAACTGCTATAAAAGCTAAATAATTAAATAGAGAAAGGAGGAAACAGGAATGCCAAAGGTATCTTTACTTAACCAAACAGGTTCATCTGTTGGTGAAATCGAATTAAATGATGCGGTTTTCGGAATCGCTCCAAATAATAATGTTTTATTTGATGCAGTAATCTCTCAAAGAGCTTCACTACGTCAAGGTAATCATAAAGTTAAAAACCGTTCTGAAGTTGCTGGTGGTGGACGTAAGCCATGGAAACAAAAAGGAACAGGCCGTGCGCGTCAAGGTTCGATTCGTTCTCCACAATGGCGTGGTGGTGGTGTTGTATTCGGTCCAGTTCCACGTAGCTATAGCTACAAATTACCGAAAAAAGTTCGTCGTTTAGCTCTACGTTCTGCACTTTCTGCGAAAGTGTTGGAAGAGAACTTCTTAGTTCTTGAAAGCTTAACGTTCAACTCACCAAAAACAAAAGATTTCTTGAAAGTGTTGAAAGACCTTTCAATTGACAAGAAAGCTTTGTTCGTTACAGCTGAACTTGATGAATACGTAGCATTATCTGCTCGTAACATCCCAGGAGTATCAGTAGTAACAGCGACAGGCATTAATGTTCTTGACTTGCTTGGACACGACAAAATTGTTGTGACAAAAGCTGCAGTAGATAAAATAGAGGAGGCGCTAGGATAATGGAAGCTCGTGATATTATAAAACGTCCGGTCATTACCGAGCGTTCTTCAGAAGTAATGGAAGAGAAAAAGTACACTTTCTTAGTGGACACTCGCGCCAACAAAACTCAAGTTAAACACGCAATCGAAGAGATTTTTGGAGTTGATGTTGAGAAAGTTAACATCATGAACTACAAAGGGAAATTCAAACGCGTTGGAAAATTTGGTGGATTTACTAACAAACGCCGTAAAGCAATTGTTAAGTTAACTGCTGAAAGTAAAGACATCGAATTATTCGAGGTTTAATTCATACAGTATCTAGTTGATATTACAAGAAGGAGGTAATAAACATGGGGATTAAAAAGTATAAACCTACCAGTAATGGTCGACGTAACATGACGAGCTCTGATTTCGCTGAAATCACAACAAACAAGCCTGAGAAATCACTGCTTGAGCCTGTCAAACGTAAAGGCGGCCGTAATAACCAAGGTAAGTTAACTGTTCGTCATCATGGTGGCGGTCATAAACGTCAATACCGTGTCATCGATTTCAAACGTTTTAAAGATGGCGTTCCTGGCCGTGTTGCTACTATTGAATACGATCCAAATCGCTCTGCAAATATCGCGTTGATTAACTACTTAGATGGTGAAAAACGTTACATCTTAGCACCAAAAGGATTAGAAGTTGGCATGACTATCATGTCGGGTCCGGATGTTGATATTAAAACAGGAAATGCACTACCATTACAAAATATGCCTATGGGTACTACGATTCATAACATCGAAATGAAACCTGGTAAAGGTGGACAATTAGTACGTTCTGCTGGTACTTCTGCACAGATTCTTGGTAAAGAAGACAAGTACGTAATTATTCGTTTGCAATCTGGTGAAGTTCGTATGATTCTAGGAACTTGTCGTGCAACAATTGGTCAAGTTGGTAATGAACAACACGAATTAATCAACATTGGTAAAGCCGGTCGTAATCGTTGGTTAGGTAAACGCCCAACTGTACGTGGATCAGTAATGAACCCGAACGATCACCCACACGGTGGTGGTGAAGGTAAATCTCCAATTGGACGTAAGTCACCAATGACTCCTTGGGGTAAACCAACACTTGGTTACAAAACTCGTAAAAAGAAAAACCAATCCGACAAATTTATCGTTCGTCGTAGCAAAAAATAAAGTGAATCTACGGTTCGATCTGAGAGCCGTAGCGTGATCACTGAGGGAGGTTCCAAAATGGGTCGAAGCTTGAAAAAAGGACCATTTGTCGATGACCATCTTATGAAGAAGGTTGAAGTACAGAAGGATTCTGAGAAAAAACAAGTGATCAAAACTTGGTCTCGCCGTTCAACAATTTTCCCGACTTTTATCGGATTAACAATTGCAGTATATGACGGACGTAAACACGTTCCTGTATATGTAACTGAAGATATGGTAGGACACAAATTGGGTGAATTCGCACCAACTCGTGCGTATAAAGGCCATGGTAATGACGATAAGAAAACAAGACGTTAATTTGAGAGGAGGATATCCTGATGCAAGCTAAAGCTATTGCTAGAACAGTGCGTGTTGCCCCTCGTAAAGTACGATTAGTCGTCGATTTAATCCGAGGCAAGCAAATCGGTGAAGCAGTTGCGATTTTGCGCCTTACACCTAAGGCGTCATCACCTATTCTTGAAAAGGTGTTGAAATCTGCTGTTGCTAACGCTGAACACAACTACGATCTAGATGTTAATAAACTAGTTATTTCTGAAGTGTTTGTTGACGAAGGTCCAACATTAAAACGCTTCCGTCCACGTGCAATGGGCCGTGCAAGCGCTATTAACAAACGCACAAGCCACATTACAATCGTGGTATCTGAGAAGAAGGAGGGATAATTCGTGGGTCAAAAAATAAATCCAATTGGATTGCGCGTCGGCATTATTCGTGACTGGGAGTCAAAATGGTACGCTGAAAAAGACTATGCAACTCTTCTTCACGAAGATTTAAGAATTCGTAGCTACATTGAAACACGTTTGAAAGAAGCTTCTGTTTCTAAAGTTGAAATTGAGCGAGCTGCTAATCGTGTTAACATTACAATTCACACTGCGAAACCAGGTATGGTTATCGGTAAGGGTGGTACTGAAGTGGAAGCACTACGTAAAAACCTTAATACTACTACTGGCAAGCGAGTTCACATCAACATTATTGAAATTAAACGTCCGGATTTGGATGCTAAATTAGTTGCTGAAAACATTGCTCGTCAATTAGAAAACCGTGTATCTTTCCGTCGTGCACAAAAACAATCTCTACAACGTACTATGCGTTCTGGCGCTAAAGGTATTAAAACTCAAGTATCTGGACGATTAGGCGGCGCTGATATTGCGCGTGCTGAACACTATAGTGAAGGAACTGTCCCACTTCATACTTTACGTGCTGATATTGATTATGCACACGCAGAAGCTGACACAACTTATGGTAAGCTTGGTGTTAAAGTTTGGATCTATCGTGGTGAAGTCCTTCCAGTTAAGAAGAACTCTGAGGAAGGAGGCAAATAATATGTTAATGCCTAAACGCGTTAAATATCGTCGTGAACACCGCGGGAAAATGCGTGGGGAAGCAAAAGGCGGTAAAGAAGTTACATTTGGTGAATTTGGCTTACAAGCTCTTGAAGCTAGCTGGGTTACAAACCGTCAAATTGAAGCTGCTCGTATTGCAATGACACGTTACATGAAACGTGGCGGTAAAGTTTGGATCAAAATTTTCCCACATAAACCTTATACGAAAAAGCCTCTTGAGGTACGTATGGGATCTGGTAAAGGTTCTCCTGAAGGATGGGTAGCTGTTGTAAAACCAGGAAAGATTATGTTTGAAATCGCTGGTGTCTCTGAAGAGGTAGCACGCGAAGCACTTCGCTTGGCAAATCACAAGCTTCCTTTGAAGTGTAAAATCGTAAAACGTGAAGAAATTGGTGGTGAATCTAATGAAAGCTAATGAACTTCGTGAACTAACCACTGTTGAAATAGAACAAAAAGTGAAATCACTGAAAGAAGAGCTTTTCAACCTTCGCTTCCAACTAGCGACTGGTCAATTAGAGAATACAGCACGCATTCGTGAAGTACGTAAAGCGATTGCGCGTATGAAAACTTTGATTCATGAAAGAGAAATCAGTGCAAAAAACTGATAAAGGAGGTTTTCGAGCATGACTGAGCGCAATCAACGCAAAGTATACACGGGCCGTGTTGTTTCTGATAAAATGGACAAAACTGTAACTGTTTTGATTGAAACACACAAAAAGCATAAACTATACGGAAAACGTGTTAAGTATTCCAAAAAGTTTAAGACTCATGATGAGCTAAACGAAGCTAAATTAGGCGATGTAGTTCGTATCATGGAAACTCGTCCGTTGTCTGCTACAAAACGTTTCCGTCTATTAGAGATTGTTGAAACATCTGAAGTTATTTAAATATAAAGTTCGGAACAGAGCATATTCCGAGAGGAGGTTACCTAAGTGATCCAACAAGAGAGTCGTATGAAAGTTGCTGACAACTCAGGTGCACGTGAAGTTTTAACAATTAAAGTGCTTGGTGGTTCGGGTCGTAAGACTGCTAACATCGGCGATGTAGTCGTTTGTACAGTTAAGAAAGCAACACCAGGTGGCGTTGTCAAAAAAGGTGACGTCGTTAAAGCTGTTATCGTTCGCACCAAAAGCGGTGTACGCCGTAAAGACGGTACTTATATCAAATTTGATGAAAACGCATGCGTTATCATTCGTGACGATAAAGGCCCGCGCGGAACTCGTATTTTCGGACCTGTTGCACGTGAACTACGTGACAATAGCTTCATGAAAATCGTATCTTTAGCTCCGGAAGTTCTTTAATCAACATGAAAGTGCTAAACAAGGAGGTGCGACAGAATGCATGTTAAAAAAGGCGACAAAGTAATGGTGATATCTGGAAAAGAAAAAGGCAAAAACGGTACAATTATTGCTGCTTTTCCAAAGACAGACCGTGTGATGGTTGAAGGTTTGAATCTTGTTAAAAAACACTTGAAACCAAACCAGGCTAATCCACAAGGTGGAATTGTTAGCCAAGAGGCATCAATTCACGTTTCGAACGTTATGCTAATCGACCCTAAATCAGGTGAGCCAACTCGCGTAGGTTATAAAGTGGAAGATGGCAAAAAAGTTCGTGTTGCAAAAAAATCTGGCGAAACAATCGATAAATAAGTAAAAGAAGAAGGGAGGTACACAAATGAACCGCCTAAAAGAAAAATTTCTTAAGGAAGTTTCTCCTGCTCTAATGAGTAAGTTTGGATATAAATCAGTTATGCAAGTACCTCAAGTGAACAAAATCGTAATCAACATGGGTGTTGGTGACGCTGTTCAAAATACTAAAGCACTTGACGCTGCTGTTGAAGAACTAACAATCATTACAGGTCAGAAACCTGTTGTAACTAAAGCTAAGAAATCTATTGCCGGCTTCCGTCTTCGTGAAGGTATGCCAATCGGCTGTAAAGTAACATTACGCGGCGAGCGTATGTATGATTTCTTGGACAAATTAATTGCTATCTCTCTTCCTCGTGTACGTGATTTCCGTGGTGTTTCTAAAAACGCATTTGACGGTCGCGGTAACTACACATTAGGAATTAAAGAACAATTGATTTTCCCTGAAATTGACTACGATAAAGTGTCTAAAGTACGCGGTATGGATATCGTAATTGTAACAACTGCGAACTCTGACGAAGAAGCTCGTGAGTTATTAACGCAATTCGGAATGCCGTTCCAAAAGTAAACATAAGGGAGGCGTAAACGTGGCTAAAAAATCAATGATCGCTAAACAAAAACGTACACCAAAACATAATGTACAAGCATACACACGTTGTGAACGTTGCGGGCGTCCGCATTCGGTCTTACGTAAATTTAAGCTTTGCCGTATTTGTTTCCGTGAACTTGCTCACAAAGGACAAATTCCTGGCGTAAAAAAAGCCAGCTGGTAATCCCCTAAACTGGGAAGGAGGTTAATGTAATGACAATGACAGATCCGATTGCAGATATGCTGACACGTATTCGTAACGCGAACATGGTTCGCCACGATAAATTGGAAGTACCTGCATCAAACATGAAAAAAGAGATCGCTGAGATCCTTAAACGTGAAGGTTTTGTTCGTGACGTAGAATACGTAGAAGATAGCAAACAAGGTATCATCCGCATTTTCTTGAAATACGGTCAAAACAACGAACGAGTTATTACTGGTTTAAAACGTATTTCAAAACCTGGTCTTCGTGTATACGCGAAAATGAATGAAGTACCTAGAGTATTAAATGGACTTGGAATTGCTTTAGTGTCAACTTCTAATGGTCTTTTAACAGACAAAGAAGCACGTGCTAAACAAGTTGGCGGCGAAGTAGTAGCTTACGTTTGGTAAAAAGCAACAAATGAATGGAGGTGCAAATAAATGTCTCGTGTAGGTAAAAAACCAATTGAGGTTCCTGCTGACGTTACAGTAACGATTGGTACAAACAATGATGTTACTGTAAAAGGTCCGAAAGGCGAGCTTACTCGTACTTTTAATGCAGATATTAAAATAGAAAAAGAAGACAACGTTGTTACATTAACACGTCCTTCTGAATCAAAACAACACCGTACGATTCACGGTACAACTCGTGCTTTGCTTGCAAACATGGTTGAAGGTGTTTCGAAAGGTTTTGAGCGTAACCTTGAATTAGTTGGTGTTGGTTACCGTGCTTCTTTACAAGCTGAAAAACTTGTATTGAACGTTGGTTTCTCTCATCCAGTTGAATTTACTCCTGAAGAAGGATTAGTAGTAGAAGTTCCTACAAATACTAAGATTTCTATTAAAGGAATTGACAAAGAACGTGTTGGTGCTTTAGCGTCAAACATCCGTCAAGTACGTCCTCCTGAACCGTATAAAGGTAAAGGTATTCGCTATGAAGGCGAAGTAGTTCGTCGTAAAGAAGGTAAAACAGGTAAATAATGCTTCTTAAGCATTTAGAAAGGAGTGACATTTGTGATTACGAAACAAGATAAGAATCAAGTTCGTAAAAAACGTCATAGTCGTGTACGTTCAAAAATCACGGGTACAGCTGAACGTCCTCGTTTAAACGTATTCCGTTCTAATAAACATTTATATGCACAATTGATAGATGATACGGCTGGTGTAACACTTATAAGTTCTTCTACTATGGAAAAAGATTTCGATGGTACAGGTAACTTAGAAGCTGCTAAAGCAGTCGGCGAGTCAATCGCTAAACGTGCAGTTGAAAAAAACATTAAAGTCGTTGTATTTGATCGTGGTGGCTACTTATATCATGGTCGCGTTAAAGCTTTAGCTGAAGCTGCTCGCGAAAATGGCTTACAATTTTAATAAGAAGGAGGGACACATTTCATGCGTCACATTGATCCAAACAAACTTGAACTTGAAGAACGCGTAGTTACAATTAACCGCGTAGCTAAAGTTGTAAAAGGTGGACGACGTTTCCGCTTCACTGCATTGGTTGTTGTTGGCGATAAGAATGGCCACGTAGGATTTGGTACTGGTAAAGCACAAGAAGTACCAGATGCTATTCGTAAAGCAATTGAAGATGCGAAGAAAAACCTAATCGAAGTTCCTATGACTCGTGGTACTACTCCACACTTAATTATTGGTAACTTTGGTGCTGGTGAAATCTTAATCAAACCTGCTGCTCCTGGTACTGGTGTTATTGCTGGTGGACCGGTTCGTGCTGTACTTGAACTTGCTGGTATTACTGATATTCTTTCAAAATCACTTGGTTCAAACACACCGATAAATATGGTACGTGCTACATTCGACGGCTTAACTAGACTAAAACGTGCTGAGGATGTCGCTAAACTTCGCGGTAAATCAGTTGAAGAGTTATTAGGTTAAGGGGGGAAATGACAATGGCAAAATTAGTAGTTACCCTCACTAGAAGTTTGATCGGTACTAAACCAGATCAACGTAAAACTGTAGAAGCTTTAGGATTACGTAAAATGCATCAAACTGTTGAGCATGCTGACAACGCAGCTATCCGAGGGATGGTTGGCAAAGTAGCTCATTTAGTTTCTGTAAAGGAAGTTTAATTAGTATTTTAGAATAAGGAGGTGCCAACCCATATGAAACTGCATGAGTTAAAACCAGCAGAAGGTTCTCGTTCTGAGCGTAAACGCAAAGGTCGCGGGATAGGTTCAGGTAATGGTAAAACTGCAGGTAGAGGGACTAAAGGTCAAAACTCTCGTTCAGGCGGCGGTGTTCGTCCAGGATTTGAAGGTGGCCAAAACCCACTAATGCGTCGTTTACCAAAGCGTGGCTTTACGAATATTAATCGTAAAGAATACGCGATTGTTAGTCTGGATACATTAAATCGTTTCGAAGAAGGTACAGTGGTAACATCTGCTTTACTTATCGAAACTGGTTATGTTAGCAACGAAAAGTCTGGCATCAAGATTCTTGGTACCGGAACAATTGATAAAAAGCTTAATGTAAAAGCTAACAAGTTCTCAGCTTCTGCTAAAGAGGCTATAGAGGCTGCGGGCGGACAAACAGAGGTGGTTTAATGTTTCAGACAATCTCCAACTTTATGCGCGTTAGAGATATTCGTGATAAGATTATTTTTACCCTGTTAATGTTAATCATATTCCGTCTTGGAACTTTTGTTCCAGTACCGAATGTTGATGCACAAGTTTTACAAGCTACAGACCAATTTAGTTTGATTGGTTTCTTGAATACATTCGGCGGTGGTGCTCTTGCAAACTTTTCTATTTTAGCAATGGGAATTATGCCATACATCACTGCATCAATTATTGTTCAATTGTTACAAATGGATGTTGTACCAAAGTTTACGGAATGGGCACAACAAGGTGAAGTCGGAAGACGTAAACTTGCTCAGTTCACACGTTACTTCACAATATTGTTGGCTTTTATACAATCCATCGCAATGTCTTATGGATTTAACGCCATGTATGGTGGTACTTTAATCAAGGACGATGGGATTTCAACGTATATTGTTATAGCTATTGTGTTAACAGCTGGGACTGCATTCCTACTTTGGTTATCTGAGCAGATTACTGCTAAAGGTGTTGGTAATGGTATTTCCATTATCATCTTCGCAGGTATTGTTGCTGGGATGCCAAGCGCCGCTAATCAAATCTATGCACAACAAATAGATGGTGCTGGTGACGATTTATTTATACGGATTGGTATTATGGTATTGCTTGTTTTAGCGATTATCGCTGTTACCGTTGGCGTAATCTATGTTCAACAAGCGTTACGTAAAATTCCAATTCAGTATGCAAAACGTGTTGCTGGACGTGGAACTGGCGGACAACAAACGCATTTACCGTTAAAAGTTAATGCTGCTGGAGTTATCCCAGTAATCTTTGCGGTTGCATTTATCATTACACCACAAACACTTGCAACATTCTTTGGGGAAAATAATGTAACACTGTTTATTCAGAACACATTCGATTATTCTAAACCGGTTGGTATGATGATCTATGTTGCATTAATCATTGCATTTACGTATTTCTATGCGTTTATTCAAGTAAACCCAGAAAAAGTTGCAGACAACTTGAAAAAACAAGGGGCATACATTCCGGCAATTCGTCCAGGAAAGAACACACAAGACTATTTAACAACAGTATTGTATCGTTTAACTTTCGTGGGTGCGATTTTCCTTGCAATAGTGTCGATCATGCCGATTTTGTTCATCAACTTCGCTGGTCTTCCACCTGCTGCACAAATCGGTGGAACAAGTTTACTTATCGTTGTTGGTGTTGCGTTGGAAACGATGAAACAACTCGAAGCACAGTTAGTGAAACGCCACTACAAAGGCTTCATGAAATGATTTCTGGTTAAAAAGATTCAATTCTTTCTAACCTACAATCTATATGTAGGGGGTAAAAACGTATGAATATCATATTAATGGGTCTGCCGGGTGCAGGTAAAGGTACTCAAGCAGATCAAATTGTTGAGAAGTACGCAATTCCTCATATTTCTACAGGCGATATGTTCCGATATGCTATTAAAGAGGGTACAGAATTGGGACTTAAAGCTAAATCGTTTATGGATGAGGGTGCTTTAGTACCTGATGAAGTAACGATTGGCATCGTCCGTGAAAGATTAAGCAAATCGGATTGTAAAGACGGATTTTTGTTAGACGGCTTTCCGCGTACTGTTCCTCAGGCAGAAGCACTTGATGAGCTACTGACTGATTTGAACAAAAACGTGAAGCACGTAATAAATATCCAAGTTGAACAAGAAGAGTTGGTTAAGCGTCTATCTGGGCGCCGTATTTGTAAAGTTTGTGGCACTTCTTATCATTTAATCTTTAACCCACCTCAAGTAGATGGTGTTTGTGATAAAGATGGTGGCGAGCTTTACCAACGTCCGGATGATAATCCTGAAACTGTCACTAATCGTTTAGAAGTAAATATGAAGCAAACTCAAACTTTACTTGATTATTATGGCAAAAAGAATATTATTACAAATATTGACGGTCAGCAAGACATTCATAAGGTATTTGATGATATAGATGCTCTTTTAGGGGCAACAGCAACTAAATGATCGCTTATAAAACGGAATTGATTTCGAGAGCTGCAAAAGCATATTTTGCCCGGTATACAAAGAAGGAAATCGTGAATGTTACGTCTAAAGAGGGTTCCTTGTCCTTTCGTGCATTTCTACTTCTGACAAGGTATAATGGGTTGCGTGGAAGCATCTGTGTAACGGATATGGTGGAACTCATCCAAGGCATTCCGAGCGGTAGTGTGTTTCATGAGGGAGACAAGGTCACCAGGTTCAATCAACTCCGTAGTTTATAAAAGCGAACCTGACGAGTGTCTTTCGAACATCTCTCATGCAAACAAACAAATGTTAAAGTGAAAAGAGTCCATCAGGATTTAGATTTGCGAAACATTCCGTTTGATTTGGTGATGAGGACCTGATTTTTTATACAGAAGGGAGACTGGGTTGATGGCGAAAGACGATGTAATTGAAGTCGAAGGTAAAGTTATTGAAACTTTGCCAAACGCGATGTTTAAAGTGGAATTGGAAAATGGTCATACAATTCTTGCTCATGTTTCGGGCAAAATACGTATGCACTTTATCCGAATCCTACCTGGAGACAAGGTTACAATAGAACTTTCTCCTTACGATTTAACTCGCGGTCGTATCACGTACCGTTTTAAATAATCTTTTGCACTCCGGACCATTAAGGAGGTTAGGTTAGATGAAAGTGAAACCATCTGTAAAGCCGATATGCGAAAAATGTAAAGTTATTCGCCGACGCGGTAAAGTAATGGTAATTTGTGAAAATCCAAAGCATAAACAAAAACAAGGCTAATTTGAAGGAGGTGCACTAACACATGGCACGTATTGCAGGTGTAGACATTCCACGCGATAAACGCGTTGTTATTTCATTAACATATATATTCGGTATTGGTAAAACAAACGCTCAAAAAGCTTTGGCTGATGCTGGCGTTTCTGAAGATACACGAGTTCGTGATCTTACAGAAGACGAATTAAACAAAATTCGTGATGCAATCGGTGCTTTCAAGGTTGAAGGTGACCTTCGCCGTGAAGTATCATTAAACATTAAACGATTGATGGAAATCGGTTCATTCCGTGGTATCCGTCATCGTAGAGGTTTACCTGTTCGCGGTCAAAACACGAAGAACAATGCGCGTACGCGTAAAGGTCCTCGTAAAACTGTTGCTAACAAGAAAAAATAATCAGTAAAGGAGGTTTCTTCCTAACATGGCACGTAAACAACAAACACGTAAGCGTCGTGTGAAAAAGAATATCGAATCCGGTATTGCTCACATTCGCTCTACATTTAACAACACAATTGTAACTATTACAGATATGCAAGGAAACGCAGTTTCTTGGTCAAGTGCTGGTTCACTTGGTTTTAAAGGATCTCGTAAATCAACACCATTTGCTGCGCAAATGGCTGCTGAAGCAGCTGCGAAATCATCTGTTGAACATGGCTTAAAGACGTTAGAAGTAACGGTAAAAGGTCCTGGTGCAGGTCGTGAAGCTGCAATTCGTGCACTTCAAGCTGCAGGTCTTGATGTTACAGCTATTAAAGATGTAACTCCAGTTCCACATAACGGTTGCCGTCCACCAAAACGTCGTCGCGTGTAATAGGTGCCTCTCAAATTAATTGATTGAGAACATCATTTCTTGTACACACTAAGTTGTGCAATACCGATAAGTCTAGTACTATCGATTTCATGATGGAACAAACCTATACATTGATGTTTTGAAGGAGGGTAAATTGTAATGATCGAAATAGAAAAACCAAAGATTGAAACGGTTGATATCAGCGAAGGTGCCAATTTTGGTAAGTTTGTTGTCGAACCGCTTGAGCGTGGATATGGAAACACATTAGGTAATTCACTACGACGTATCTTATTATCTTCTTTACCAGGAGCTGCAGTAACTTCTATTCAAATTGATGGTGTACTTCACGAGTTCTCTACTATTGAGGGTGTTGTTGAAGATGTAGCTTCAGTTATAATGAATGTGAAAAAATTAGCTCTTAAAATCTACTCTGATGAAGAAAAAGTCATAGAGATTGATGTTAAAGGTGATGGACAGATTACAGCCGCTGACATTACACATGACAGTGATGTAGAAATATTAAATCCTGATCTCTATATTGCAACAATCGGTAAAAATGGTCATTTGCGTATGCGTATGTATGCACAACGTGGCCGCGGTTACACTCCTGCTGATCAAAACAAACGTGAGGATCTTCCTATTGGGGTTATCCCAATAGACTCTATTTACACTCCAGTTTCACGCGTCAATTTCCAAGTAGAAAATACTCGTGTTGGTCAAATGACTAATTACGATAAACTTTCTCTTGATGTGTGGACAGATGGTAGCATCGGTCCGAAAGAAGCGATTTCGCTTGGTGCTAAGATTTTAACTGAGCATCTAAACATCTTTGTTGGGATGACGGATGAGGCAAAAACTGCTGAAATCATGGTCGAAAAAGAAGAGGATCAAAAAGAAAAAGTTTTAGAGATGACTATCGAAGAACTTGATCTTTCTGTTCGTTCTTATAACTGTTTGAAGCGCGCAGGTATTAATACTGTACTTGAGTTAGCTAGCAAATCAGAAGACGATATGATGAAAGTACGTAACCTTGGACGAAAATCACTAGAAGAAGTAAAAGTGAAGCTAGAAGACCTTGGCTTAGGATTACGCAAAGAAGACTAAGCAATTTATATGATAAAGACAGATTAATATTTAGCGAAGGAGGTTAACATCAATGGGTTACAGAAAACTTGGTCGTACAAGTTCTCAACGTAAAGCGATGTTACGTGACTTAACAACTGATTTGATCATCAACGAACGAATTCAAACGACAGAAACTCGTGCGAAGGAATTACGTTCGGTTGTTGAGAAGATGATTACATTAGGAAAACGTGGAGATTTGCATGCACGCAGACAAGCTGCATCTTATATTCGTCGTGAACTAGTAACCGCTACTGATGAAGAAGGCAATGATTCAACAATTTATGCATTGCAAAAATTGTTTGATGATGTAGCTCCACGCTACGCTGAACGTCAAGGCGGATATACAAGAATTATGAAAATGGGACCTCGTCGAGGAGACGGAGCACCCGTTGTAATTATTGAATTAGTTTAATCATTCATTACAATTAGAAGAGGGTACTAGGTTATTAGTCACCCTCTTTTTTTAACAATGATAAGAGAGTAAAAAGTTTTGGATATCAGTATAAGAAATACATCAGCATGCACCATTATTGGTGCAAACTGTGTATTTCTAACACTGATAAAAGATTAAAAAGTTTTGGTATCAGTATAAGAAATACATCAGCATGCACCATCATTGGTGCAAACTGTGTATTTCTAACACTGATAAAAGAGTAAAAAGTTTTGGATATCAGTATAAGAAATACATCAGCATGCACCATCATTGGTGCAAACTGTGTATTTCTAACACTGATAAAAGATTAAAAAGTTTTGGATATCAGTATAAGAAATACATCAGCATGCACCATTATTGGTGCAAACTGTGTATTTCTAACACTGATAAAAGATTAAAAAGTTTTGGTATCAGTATAAGAAATACATCAGCATGCACCATCATTGGTGCAAACTGTGTATTTCTAACAAGGTTTATACGACATAACGAAAAGCAGAGCGTTATGATGAGCGGACCCTTTGGTGGCGTCTCGTCTAGCTCTACGCACCTCATTCACGTGTACGGCATGAGCAACCGAATACGATAAACATATAAAAGAGCGCATTTCTCTGAATGAGGTGCGCGCTTTTTTAATTAATAGAAGATTTTGATATCACGCTAAGATAATACAACAGTTTGGTCAATTTGTAAGCAAGCTGTTTTTTTTCTAGTAGTGATATGATATAAAGATATTAGTATTATTTTGAAAAGACATCAGCTTGCCTCATTAAGGGTGCAAGCTGTGTTTTTAAATAGATTGAACTGTTTTATTGGAGGTCTCTATTACATGAATGAAATTCTATCGTTTCACAATGTTATCTATACATATTCACCAGAAGAAACTGAAATCCGAAAAGCACTAGAAGATATTTCTTTTTCTGTCAGCGATGGCGAGTGGATTGCAATCGTTGGTCATAATGGTTCTGGGAAATCCACAATGGCGAAACTCATGAACGGCCTGTTATTTCCGCAAAGTGGAGAAGTAAGGGTTTTTGGTGAAACGCTTAATGCAGATAATTTATGGGATATTCGATCACAAATGGGTATGGTATTTCAAAATCCAGACAATCAATTTGTCGGTGCTACCGTACAGGACGATGTCGCTTTTGCTTTAGAAAATAATGGAGTTTCATTTAAAGATATGGTTGTAAGAGTCCATGAGTCACTTACTCAAGTGAAAATGGAGAAACATTTAAATAGCGAACCGCATCATTTATCAGGCGGTCAAAAACAACGGGTTGCCATTGCGGCAGCACTTGCTTTAAAACCAAAGATATTAATATTGGACGAGGCAACTTCAATGCTTGACCCACAAGGACGCGAAGAAGTTTTAACGACTGTACAACGTTTACGTAAAGAAACGAATTTAACTGTATTGTCAATTACACACGACCTTGAAGAAGCATTGCTTGCAGATCGAATACTAGTATTAAATAATGGACGTAAGTACACAGAAGGAACACCTGACGAAATTTTTTCTCGTGGTGAAGAGTTAGTAGAACTTGGACTAGATTTACCTTTTGCATTGAGGATGAGCAAGATACTCGGCGACAATGGAATTATATTAAAACAGGATCATATGTCAGAACGAGATTTGGTGAATGATATATGGATATCCAACTTCAAAAAATAGGCTATTCATACGCCAAAGGAACACCCTTTGAAAAACGTGCGCTAACTGACGTCGATTTAGAAATCATATCAGGTTCATATCAAGCAATTATTGGTCATACAGGGTCTGGTAAGTCTACTTTGCTACAACACTTAAATGCCTTATTAAAACCAACTGAAGGAACTATTCAGATTGGCAATTTGATGATTCAAGCAGGTAAGAAAGTTAAAAACTTAAAGCCAATCCGACAGAAAATCGGTATTGTTTTTCAATTCCCTGAACATCAACTGTTTGATGAGACTGTTTTAAAAGATATAATGTTTGGTCCATTAAACTACGGTGTTCCTGCAGATGAGGCAGAGAGACGTGCGCGTCTTTTAGTTGAACAATTGGGTTTACCTGAAGAGGTATTAGAGAAATCTCCTTTTGATCTATCAGGTGGTCAAATGCGTCGAGTCGCAATTGCAGGTGTTTTGGCGATGGAACCAAGCGTCCTTGTATTGGACGAACCCACGGCAGGCTTAGACCCTCGTGGTCGTCGTGAAATCATGGATTTATTCCATAAGCTACATGTGGAAAAAGGTTTTACCACCATTTTGGTTACTCATTCGATGGAGGATGCTGCTCGTTATGCGGACAGTGTAGCTATTATGAAAGATGGCCGTTGTGTTTTAAGTGGACAGCCAATTGAAGTCTTTGGTAACGAACAAAGACTCATTGAGTTTGGGTTAGCTGCACCGCGCATCGTTCGTTTTCAACGTGAATTTGAAGAGTTACTCGGATATCCACTACCTATACTTTGTCTAACTGAAGAACAGTTAGTAAATGAAATTGCACGTGTTGCACAAGTGGAGCGTGAGTCTTCATGATGGAAAAAATGATTTTTGGTCGTTATATTCCTGGAGATTCATTCATTCATAAATTAGATCCACGGTCTAAATTAATATTTGTATTTCTATTTATCGGAATTATATTTTTAGCAAACAACATTATATCGTATGCTTTATTAGTAGTATTTACACTGATTACGATATTCTTTTCTAAGATACGTTTATATTTTTTAATAAATGGCTTAAAACCAATCATATTTTTAGTTATTTTCACCTTTTTGTTACATATCTTCTTTACAAAAGAAGGAGATTTATTGCTTAAGTGGCAATTCATTGAAGTGTACGAAGAAGGATTAAAACAAGGTATTTTCATTTCTGTTCGATTTTTAGTGTTGGTCATGATTACGTCTATTCTTACATTAACTACTTCTCCTATATCTATAACAGATGGGATGGAGACTTTATTAAATCCCTTTAAGCGTTTTAAATTACCAGTACATGAACTAGCATTAATGATGTCGATTTCGTTACGTTTTATTCCAACCTTGATGGATGAAACTGATAAAATTTTAAAAGCTCAAATGGCTAGAGGCTCTGATATTAGTTCAGGACCTGTTAGAGAACGAATAAAAGCGGTGGTGCCCTTGCTAATACCTCTATTCGTTAGCGCCTTTAAACGTGCAGAAGATTTAGCTGTAGCGATGGAAGTTCGAGGTTATAGAGGGGGAGAAGGACGTACACGTTACCGTCAATTAAAATGGGATTGGCGTGATTCAACGATAATCCTAGTATTAATAATTATTGCAATAATACTCTTGTGGTTACGTTCGTAAAGCTAGGGGGAACAACAGTGAAACGTTTGAAAGCGGTTATTATGTATGACGGGTATGGTTTTGCAGGCTATCAAATACAACTGAATGAACGTACTGTTCAACTCGAGCTAGAAAGAGTACTTGCTAAAATGCACAAAAGGAATAACGTGAAAGTAGTCGCGAGTGGTCGGACAGATGCTGGCGTCCATGCAACTGGACAAGTAATTCATTTTGATACTGACCTACAATTCCCTGTAAATCGTTGGGTTCGAGCTCTCAACACTCAACTACCTGGAGATATTCGAGTGATCTCAGTAGAAGAAGTTTCAAACGAATTCCACGCGAGATACGGCACTATTGGGAAAGTGTATAGGTACAAGTGGAGTTTAAGTGATGTAGAGAGTCCGTTTAAGCGCAATTATGTCGTGCATACTCCTGGAGTTAGGCCGAACATACAACGCATGAGAGAAGCCGCACAAGCGTTTCTGGGAACACATGATTTTACGAGTTTTTGTTCGGCACGTACAGAAGTAGTCGATAGAGTTCGAACTATTAAACGTTTAGAGTTACTTGAGAGTGACCAAGATGAACTTCATATGGTCATTGAAGGAGACGGCTTTTTATATAATATGGTTCGAATAATTGCAGGGAACTTATGGGAAGTCGGAATTGGCAAACGTGAACCTGCGGAGATGGCATCCTTGCTTGTTGCTGTAAATCGGAAGAGAGCTGGGAAGACCGCTCCTGCACGAGGTTTATACTTAGAGTCAGTGTTTTATTCCGAGTGAAGCAACACGTCCAGGTGTTTTGCAATAAACTCTTGACTTATTCTTCATTTCGTTATACAATCACATATGGATTTCCATTTACTTCATGATAAGCCCCGAAACTTATTTTTATGAAGATAGAGAACATTTTAAATCATATTAGATTGAATTAGGAGGACAAAATAAATGCGTACAACATTCATGGCTAAAGGTCACGAAGTAGAGCGTAAGTGGGTAATCGTAGACGCTGAAGGCCAAATCCTTGGTCGCTTAGCATCTGAAGTTGCTGCAATCTTACGTGGTAAAAATAAACCAACTTTCACACCAAACGTTGATACAGGTGATCACGTTATTATTATTAATGCAGAGAAAATTCAGTTGACTGGTAAAAAATTAACAGACAAAATTTATTACCGTCACACAATGCACCCAGGTGGTTTGAAAAAACGTACGGCTTTAGAAATGCGTACAAACTACCCAACAAAAATGTTAGAATTAGCAATCAAAGGAATGCTTCCTAAAAACTCTTTAGGTCGTCAAACTTTCACAAAACTTAATGTATACGCTGGACCAGAACATCCACATGCAGCACAACAACCAGAAGTTTATGAAATTAAAGGATAATTAAAAAGGAGGATACAACCTTGGCACAAGTTCAATATATCGGCACAGGCCGTCGTAAAAGCTCAACTGCACGAGTACGTTTAGTACCGGGCGAAGGTAATATTGTTATCAACAAACGTGACGTAGAAGACTACGTACCATTCGCAACATTGCGTGAAATCATCAAACAACCATTAGTAGCAACTGAAACATTAGGTAGCTATGATATTCATGTAAATGTTAAGGGTGGTGGTTATACAGGTCAAGCAGGAGCAATCCGTCATGGTATTGCCCGTGCACTACTTCATGTAGATCCTGATTTCCGTCCAGCATTGAAATCTGCAGGATTATTAACTCGTGACTCTCGTATGGTAGAGCGTAAAAAATACGGTCTTAAAGGCGCGCGTCGTGCACCTCAGTTCTCAAAACGTTAATCTTCGGATTTTAAAAAACCTCTATCCCACCTGTGGGAGAGGGGTTTTTTGTGTGTAAGGAGAACGAAAATGCATAAAAGAAAAGGCCCCTTATTGGATCAAATACTAAGGGATTTTACTTGGAAATAAAAAGTAGAAATCAATTGAATAGTATAAACTTTACCCTTTTGTGAAAATCCTTTTATTGGGATGATTGTTAGTTCATCATCATATATATTAATAGTGTGAATCACAGAGGTGGAATGTTATTGTCCTTTATACATAAATCCATAGCCATTCTAATTGGAAGTATATTAATGGCGTTCGGCGTAAATGTCTTTTTAGTTAATCATCAACTATTAGATGGCGGAAGTTTCGGGATGGGATTAATCGTTCACTATTTATCAGGAATTCAATTAGGTTTGATCGTAATGTTAATTGGTTTTCCCATCCTGATTCTGGCTTGGTTCTATAATCGTTCTTTTGTATACAATAGCATTCATGCCATGCTATTTTCTTCATTTATGATAGATGTGACTTATCAACCTTTTATAGAGCTAGGATTTATTTTAAATCAAAGCCCTATAGTAAGCTCGATATTAGGTGGTCTATTTGTAGGTTCAGGAATTGGGCTTATGCTTCGTTTTGATACAAGTATTGGTGGGACTGATTTATTTGGGCAAATTGTCGCCAATTATGCAAAAATAAATCCAGGTATAATTATTTTTATTTTTGATTTCGTCATCGTCTTATCGGGGTACTTTTTGATTGTAGGTAACTCATTTCTCTTATCATGTATTACTGTAATCTGTGTTGGGATAATGACAAGCTTTCTTTCAATTAAAAGTAAAAACACTAAATCTCAAGTTGTTTCTTTTGAGGTTTACCTATAAAGCATTGTACAGCATAAGTCCTATTCCTCGTTCCGCAAATTGAGGAACGGGGCTATTTTTGATTCTCTATACAAGAGAGTATAAATTTCCGGCGCCAGCGTTAATTTAGAGGACGCTATTCCAAGCGGTCTCTATAGTTCGAGACAAAAATGTCTAGTTAGAAAGCCCGTTAAACTTTCATGATCTGTCAAATAATTGTAGGTGGAACAAATGGTATTTGGGGCGATTTAGCCCCAAAGAGAAGGAATGAAATGAATATAACGAGTAAAAGTCCATTAGTAAATCTCGTCCCATCAAAACCAGAATTTTTTTGTAAATCATTATTACCCAACGTAGTCACTTCCTTTTTTTCTTAAGTTGTGTATTAAGAGCATCTAACACTTCATCAAACGTCAAGTCTCCATTGGCTTTTAAAAATTCATCCATGTTCGTTTTATCATTATCTGTAGTTTGATAGTTCCCGGCCAAAGTAACAATAATTTCTGGTGAATTTCGAAATAATTGGACGGAATTTACTTTTAATTTATCGAGCAGAAGTAGAGAAGCAGCAATGATTTCCAGATCCTGCCCTTTCAATAAATCCTGTAAAGTATAGTTTGAATTCATTTGTTTTCGAAACCGATCTTTACTCATGCAAAGCCCCCTCTCTCTATGCTATGTAAGTTCATCAAAATGGTTTGGAGAACTATCAAAAAAAATTAAAAAATGCTCCTTTATAGATGTTGTTCAAAAAGTCCGCTAAAAATAGCTGTCGTATCTCTTCGTTGTCTCTGCTCCTCACGTATCAACACCATACGCTCCGGTGCTCAAAGGCTACGCCGCCTCGACCTACTCGGCTCTTTTTATGCTCCTTTTTGAACACGCACTTATAGATGATGTAACCTCATTTAATTGCATAAGTAATCTCAAATTAGGAAATAATGAAGTTCTCAACTAAAAAAGGAGAATAATCCATGAATCTTGATGATTATAGTTTTTGGGAAATGATCGCAAGGGTTTCTACAACCTTTGTTATTTTATTGTTTTTTGCACGAATATTAGGGAAAGAACAAATTAGTCAACTGACATTTTTTAATTACATTACAGGCATAACGATTGGTTCAATAGCCGGAGAACTTGTTGCACATGATGATACACATTACTTAAATGCACTTACCTCTTTAGTGTGGTGGGTTATTCTATCGATAGTTGTTAGTTTAATTACGGTGAAGTCTAGGAAAGCAAAAGAAATTTTGGACGATAAGCCGACGATTGTTATTAAGGAAGGAAAAATACTAGAAAAAGCACTCAAATCGAGTCGGCTTCCTGTGGGCGATTTAACTATGTTATTAAGGATACAGGGGATTTTCCTAATTAAAGATGTCCATTTTGCGGTATTAGAAACAAATGGTGAACTAAGCGTTTTCAAAAAAGTGGCGCAACAATCTGCGACGAAACAAGATGTTAAAGCGCAAACCAGTGATCCTAATTTCGTACCTTGCACAATTATAGAAGACGGTAAACTCGTTAAAAAGAATTTACCGGGACTTAAGTTAACAGAGGAATGGGTAAACAAACAATTGAAAAAAAATGGAGTAAATTCAATTGAACAAGTATTTTATGCAGAAATCGATTCTGATGGTTCCGTGTATATGGACTTAAGAGATGACAATATGCCTCTGCCTCGTTAAGTAGTTGAATTAGTAAGACTAAAATTCTTATGACATTCAAATTTAATATTAATAAGGACTCTGTTTTTCCTCATAGTTCGTATAGGACATACGTATAGTGAGTGTAAAAGGTGGTGTCGTAAGTTTTGAAACGCTGGATAGCAATTGGACTTTTATTGTTAGTTTCTGCAACAGTTGTGATTTATGAAACGCAAGCTTCTGATCGTGCATTCTTTTTACCTGCACCTCTTGGTGGAATGAAAATCGTTGTGGATCCTGGTCATGGCGGAATTGACGGAGGTTCATCTGTCGGGGATGTCTTAGAGAAAAACATTACACTTGAATTGGGAAAGGCGCTTGAGAAAGAATTAAAAAGATTGGGTGCGGAAGTAGTTTTGACCCGTTCTACCGAGGAAGATGCAGTAGCAGAACATGCCCCACAAGCATCATTTCCAACTATTCGTGCCAGGAAAATTGCCGATTTAAAGATACGTGAAGAAATGATTGTAAAGTCAGATGCCGATTTATTTATCAGTGTGCATGTAAATACAGTTCCTGAAACTAGATGGCGTGGAGCTCAAGTGTTTTACCATCAAGAAGGTCATGTAGGAGGAGGAGCTGCTGCCAAGGCTATTCAAGCAGCTATTCGGGACAATATTGGAAATACTGAGCGCGAGGCGTCAGCTATAAAGCAAGTATATTTACTAAAAAAGGCGACTGTCCCTGCAGTCTTAGTAGAAACAGGATTCTTAAGCAACCCGGAAGAATTAAAGTTGTTAATGGCTAAAGATTACCAACAACAAATGGTTGAAGCTATTGCGCAGGGTGTTGAAGAGTACTATACCAGTCAAATGCAATAGTAAAGATACTCATGTAAAGCTTAGACGAGTAGTAGCTAAAAATTAGAAGAGTGTAATTCATCTATCACTCCACTTCAAACCAAATCCTACAACCATACCTAGCTTTATCGGTATGATATACTATGACGAAATGTATTTTTAAAGGAGTGTCTAAATTGATGAATGAACAACAGGTCCGAGAGTTGCTCGGACAATTGCAGGATCCTTTTTTACATAAAACGTTACTCGAAACAGAGGGTATTAGAGAAGTAAAGATTAAAGAAGAGAAAAATCATGTTAGCGTAAAACTAGCAATTGCTAAAACAGCTACCCCGGAACAAATGCAATTGCAAATGAAAGTAGTAGATGCGTTAAAACAAGCAGGAGTTGGTACAGTAGGTATTCGATTTGAAGAATTGTCGCCTGAAGTTTTAGCGTCATTTCGTGGAACGGGAACTGAATCGGACGTACAAGACTTACTATCACCATTAAACAAAGTCGAATTTATTTCAATTGCTTCTGGCAAGGGTGGCGTAGGGAAATCTACAGTGTCAGTCAACTTAGCAGTAGCATTATCACGTTTAGGTAAAAAGGTTGGTCTAATAGATGCGGATATTTATGGATTTAGCGTTCCAGATATGATGGGCATTCAACAAAATCCGAAAGTTGAAGGTAATCGTATTATTCCAGTAGAACGTTTTGGTGTAAAAGTTATTTCAATGGGCTTCTTCGTCGAAGATAATGCTCCCATTGTATGGCGCGGTCCTATGCTTGGAAAAGCGTTGGATCAATTCTTCAAAGATGTTGAGTGGGGCGATTTAGACTATTTATTACTTGATTTGCCACCTGGAACAGGAGATGTAGCACTTGATATTCATCAAATGATTCCAACATCGAAAGAAATCATTGTGACGACACCACACCCAACTGCTGCTTTTGTAGCAGCACGCGCGGGAGCGATGGCGCTTCAGACAAACCATGAAGTGCTAGGTGTCATTGAAAATATGGCATGGTTCCAATCAAAGACATCGAATGAGAAAGAGTATGTTTTTGGTAAGGGTGGAGGTACCAAACTTGCTGAGGAGCTTCGCGTAGAACTTCTAGGTCAAATTCCATTAGGTCAACCTGATTGGGATGAAGAAGATTTTGCTCCTTCTGTTTATGCCGAGACGCATTCTACAGGTAAAATGTATGGAGAAATTGCTTTAAAAATCATAAATAAATTAACTTAAGAAATATTACCCCGTTAGAATTTGCTAACGGGGTATTTTTTCTTATGCCTCATCTTTTTTCTCTTCACCGCCACCTCCACCTTCTTCTTCTTTACCACCTCCACCTTCTTTTTCTGAGCCAGCAGCTTGAATCAATTCCTGCCATTTGGTTTGTAGTAATGGACTATTTATGGTTTCTTTGACCACTTTTTCTATTTCCTTGCGCATTATTGATGACTTCATAATAGTTTCCAATTGCTTTTGCATATCAGGTTGACCAAAGAATGTTTCTAAATCTTTTTGAAAAGAAGCATCCTTCATTAACTCAGTCATAATTTCTGTTTGTTGCTCTTTCATGCTTTTAGCAAATGTTTCGGAAAACTTTGGATCTTTAAATGTATCTTTCCAAAACGTTTCAGCTTCCTTGGAAAGTAAATTATTTTCAATTGAATCTTTAACTACATCTTGGTCTAAGATTAAAAGTTCTTTAAACTCTGGATCTGAGAGCATTTTACGTATTACATTTTTTCCTTCTTCAGTTTGAAGGGTATCAGTAACGATTTTTTTTGTTTCTTCATAAGATGTTTTCTCTGGTTTCTCTGCACACCCAGTCAATAAGATGATACAAATTAAAATCATCCATTTTCGCATATTCCACCTCTTTCCTAGTACGTAGCTTTTCATATATTGTTCACAATATTGTTTAGAATATGTAGATATCTTTTCGTAAAATAGATTTTTTTCTTATTCGTTGATACAATCAGATTAGAAATTCAGGAAAAACGGGGGATTTTTTGTTGTGACAATAAGAAATTGGTTTATATTCTTCATTAAAGCACTTGTTATCGGCGGTGTCGTAACTGGAATAGCTGGTTTATTTATTCGATGGGAAGATGCATTCGCTCCATATGTGGCAACTGGTGAGTACGGTGAGTTTGCAGGGAGTTTATTGTGGTTTATGTTTCTAGGAATGACAATGAGTGTAATCAGTCAGATGGGTTTTTTCGCATATTTAACGATTCACCAATTTGGTGTAAATATATTTAAAAGTCTTACCTTGTGGAACTGGGTGCAATTATTAATTATTGCAGTAGTAATTTTTGATTTGATTAGGTTTAGATTTATGCCACTGGCAAATACGCAAGGCCAACTTCTATTATATTTAGGTCTTTTAGCTGTATTATTAATTTCCGGTTTAGTCGTAGCTTATTTTAAAGCGAAGTGGACTAAAAAACATGCATTTATTTCTGCGTTATTTTTTATGATTGTTATTACAACTTTGGAGTGGTTACCAGTTTTAATGGTAAATGAAAAAGATGTAGATCGTTATGTGGCATTATTATTGTTCCCGTTATTAGCGGTAAATGCATATCAGTTGTTAAAACTGCCAAAATATAATGCAAAATCAGAAGTCGATCGTTTGAAATTAGTAGAGCGTAGAAGATTACGTGCCCTAAAAACTAAAGAAAAATTATAAAATAGAGTTAAAGAATTAAGAAGCTACTCACCATTTTGTTTAGGTGAGTAGCTTCTTTTCTATATTTGATTAGTGTACTTAATTATTTTTAGTTCGAAAGGAATCAATTTCCCCGAAATAGGGAATAAAACAAAGTAATGAATAAAATCACCTTAAATTTTAAGTACATTACAGGTAGCACGCAAACTTACTCAGGATCTCATTAAGTAGTTATATACTCTTCTTATGGGAATGTTTTCGATTGTGTTTTATATCCAAAAAGCGTTTCTTCTATAGAAACAAACGGATGCGCTTTCTGGAAAGACTGTAACTCCTTTATACTGACACGAGTTTCTTGATGTAACGCAGCTGATACAATATCTCCTTTTTTAATTGGTGGAGCAGATCCTGTAGTCCAATTAACAGATGCACTCACCATATTCATTTGGAAATCCCATACCTGTTTTTTAAGTTCTTCTGGAAAAGAGTGATCTTGTGTCCGATACCAGAGCGGAACAGTATCGAATGAAGTTTGGAAAAGTTCAATTTCTTTGCCTAATAAATCAGGCGAGTCTTCATATTGCTTACTGTTTTTTCCGAGTAAACCCACAGGAATCTTTTTTTCTTTAATCATTTTAACGATTAAAGGTGAACGTTCAATCCACTCTGAATCCAAAAATAGAAGAGGATAAGGTTCTTCTAAGTTTGTAATCCATTCATCAACATCTTCTCTGCCAAAAGATAAGTCGACTGTTAATGTCACTCCATGATTGCCGCTCATTAAGACATCAGGTTGTTCGGTTACTAGGAAGACGGGAACCCATTCCCCTTTTGGTTGAATAAATAAAAAGACCAAAAGTAAAATGATTAATGTAATAAAAACACGTATTTTCAATTGAATACACAACCTCTCTTGATTAGTTTATTTTTCTTCAATAGAATTTATGACTTTGTATTGACATGAAGATGAAAATTTGATAAGATATAAAAGTCGCCAAAACAAGTGACACCAAATGAACCTTGAAAACTGA
>NZ_ALJG01000354.1 GCF_000286315.1 Paenisporosarcina sp. TG20
TGTGGATAATCAACACGCTTGGCTTTAGCCAATAGTATCTATAAGATAATCGATTTTTATCATCCAACATTTGGTTTTTTAGAGATTTTAGTAGCTTATTGGTTAAAAGAAGTACCTTTTGTAGTATTTTATTTAACTGTTACTTATACATCATTGGATCTCAATTCCCGAAGACTGATTCAACTATTTGGTGGAGGGAAGTGGCAACAATTTGTTCATGTTGAGTGGATAGCTATTAAGGGGCAAGTGGCAGAGCTATTTTTAATTCTGCTCGCTTTTATGTTGACGGCATATGAGGTACCTGCACTTTTAGGTAGTAGTGTTTATCCACTACTAGGACCCACTATCTTGGAATACTATTATTCCATCAATTTGGCAGACCGATTGGTGATAGATGTATTATTAATTAGCATTTCAATCGTATTTGTAAGTGCAGCATTTATCTTGTTTTATTGGACAAATCGAATGAAACATCCACTTGGAAAGGGGAGTCGGACGCTATAAAACAACTCCTCTTTATAGGTTATACGATGATGTTCTTTTATTCTGTATGGCTATTTATTACTGGGAAAATGACTTTTGCATTTATTTTACAAGATCCCTCAATTGTTCAAGCAATTACTTACACCCTTATGATCACAAGTATTACAATTGTATTAAATATCAGTATAGGGCCATTAACAGGCTGGCATTTAGCAAGTAAGGTTAGTCTTTGGAAAGATGTATTTGTATTGCTACCACTCATTCTTCCCGTAATTGCAAGTATGGGTGGCTTACAACTGGCATTGCTGTGGATAGGGATTCCTGATCAATTAATAGGCGTACTATATATTCATTTAATGGTTACAATCCCATTTTCCATTCAAATATTTAAAAATCGATTTTTAGAGCTTGATAAGGAAATTCCCTCACTCGTAAAGTTATTTAACGGTTCAAAAAAAACCATGTGGATATTTGTCTACTTTCCCCTCCTTAGCGGAAGCTTGTATACGTCGTTGTTGCTAACAACTGTGATATCACTGAGTCAGTATGCGATTACTGCATTTATTGGTGGTGGTTTAATTCCAACAATCACTACACTTCTATTTCCATATCTGACATCATCTAATTTCTATATTGTACATACTTCAGTATTTCTTCTAATAACCATGATTGGACTGTTTGCTTTTTTAATGAAGGCGATCATCTCACTCTCTAAAAAGGTGGTGACATCATTCTTATGATCGAGTTGCAAAATGTCTCAAAATCCTTTGAAGGTAAAAATGTTCTCACGTGCGTGAATCTCTCTCTTAAGCAAGGGGAAGTTGTTACGATTCTTGGGAAGTCTGGAAGTGGCAAGTCTACGTTACTCCAACTAGCTGCGGCAATGGAACCTGTTGACGAGGGCGAAATCCTTAAAGATCCACAAACTATGTGTGCGTATATTACACAAAAACCTCTTCTATTTAGTCACATGACAGTTTTACAAAATATCGCCTTTCCATTGAAGTGCCAGGGTGTCGGAAAGAATGAGCGATACGAAATAGCAAAAGTTTGGCTTGAAAAAGTTGAACTTTCTGGTCTCGAGAATCGTTTTCCATATGAGCTTTCAGGTGGGCAGCAACAGCGAGTGTCAATTGCGCGTGCATTTGTTTATCAACCAGATGTCCTATTAATGGATGAACCATTTGCGAATTTAGACGTGAAACTAAGTCGACAACTTCAACACCTTATTTTCAACGAAATGAAACAGCGTAATGTTGCAGGCATTTTTGTGACGCATAACTATGAAGAGACAAAAATGTATGCTGATCAAACTTTTTTACTGCAAGAGGGCAAGCTTACAACTATGTCAGAAGAAGAAGTTGAATTATATTTTAATGAAGGCATTGAAAAAGATGGTCAGCTTTATTCCATCTCAAATTGTTTGTTATCTAATAGCTCTAGTGATACTTCAATTCCTGTCTTATTTGAAAAAGAAGTTCATTTATACGGAGTTAACTTTTTTGTTGTCACTTTGCCCAATGGACAAACGCAATTTATGAAAAAGACCAAAGAAATAAATATAAAAGAGCCTTTACATCTCATTTTGAAGGAGGGGTAAACATCCATGTTAGACACAAAAGGCCAACCAGTTATTCAACCTCTTCTAGATACGATGGCTGAAACATTTATCAAATGGCACTTATCTGCGAACGTAGTTACCGGAATTGCATTAACAATAGGAATTTTAGCAAGTGTATGGATATATGTTGATATGATTTGGTTAGGACTTTCATTTTTATGGCTTTCCGGCTTCCTCGATGCTGTAGATGGCACAATGGCTAGGAAAACAAAACCTTCTGCAGTAGGTACTGTACTCGACGTAACATTTGATCGAATTGTAGAAGGTGGAATTATTTTAGTGCTCGCGATGAAGTATCCAGAACATGCGGTTATTTTACTCGTTTTAATGTTTTCTATTTTACTTGCAATGACTTTATTTCTAACGATTGGCAATGTAGCGCCGAATTCCGGGAAAAAAAGCTTTCATTATGCGACAGGCTTAGCTGAACGAACAGAGGGTTTTATCTTACTAACAATAATGGTGATTTTTGCACCAACCTGGTTATTTTGGACAACTTTATTTTTTATTATTATCGAAGTTTTAAGTACAGTTTTACGTTTCACAGCATTTGCAAAGGAAGAGAGGGAAACACATGAAAGAACATAAAGTAGTGGTCATTGGAGGAGGATCTGGTGGCTTATACACTGCAGCAGGACTTGCGAGGCTTCATGTAGATGTAGCACTTGTCAATGTGACTGAAAAACTAGGCGGAGATTGCCTGCATTCGGGTTGTGTTCCATCTAAGTCCTTAATTTATGCTTCAAAACAAGGTATGAATTGGGAGAAGACGTCCAACCATATAAAACAAGTAATTTCAGAAATTCAAGTACATGATTCAGTTGAGCGATTTGAAGGGCTTGGAGTGTCAGTTTATATCGGACATGCAAAGTTTGTTAGTCCAAATGAAATAGAAGTAAATGGACAACGAATTCGTGCGAAAAAGTTTGTGATTGCTACGGGCTCTATGCCGCGCGAATTAACAATTGAAGGGTTAGAGACTGCTGGATATTTAACGAACGAGTCATTGTTTCGTTTAGAACATCGTCCGAAGACTTTGGCAATCATAGGAGCGGGCCCTATTGCCTTGGAACTTGGACAAGCGATGGCGAAGCTTGGAACGGATGTTCATATTCTAAATCGTAGTAAAGAAATTTTAGGCCACTTCAATTCTTCCATTCGTGCCGTTGCAACAAATTATTTCGAAAAAGAAATGAAAATTTCCAACAAAACAGAAGTTACACATGTTGAACTAGAAGGTAATAAAAAGCGTCTCAGCTTAAGTAATGGTAAACAAATCGTAGTAGACGATATTATGATAGCCGCAGGCCGTATAGCAAACATTGGGTCCCTGCGCTTGGAAAATGCCGGAGTTACTATGAAAGATGGTTTTATACAGGTAATGGATACGTATCAAACATCACGTTCTCATATTTACGCTATTGGAGATGTTGTTGATACGTATACTCATACACACGCTGCTGGATTAGAAGCTCGAGCGGTAATCGAGCATATTGTGTTTCCTAAAAAGAAAAAGGATATTTATTTAGATTTTGCAGCAATCATTTATTCTACACCTGAAGTATACCAATTGTTCGGTGATGATAAGCAAGTTGTTGAAACAATAGAAGTTACTTCAAAAGACATCGATCGCTACAAAACAGAAGCAATGGATGATGTTATTATTCGTATCGGCATTAATAAAAAAGGATATGTCATTAATGCACAAGCTGTTGGTCCAAATATTAGTGATCTAATGCAGTTAGTTGCCTATACGAAGCGTATTAAAAAACCAATCTCCACATGGGGGAGTATGACAGTACCCTATCCAACTCATGCTCAAATGCTACAACAAATCTCTAATACGTACATGTCACGGACTTTAGAAAAACCAATTGTGCAATCATTGTTAAAAACATATATGTCTATGCGTGGGTTAAGTAAATGAAGTCTAAAAGCTTCTGGCAAGAATGGAGAAAAATAATTTTATTTGTTGGATTTGCCATTCTGTGTTTAATTGTCTTATATGTATTTGATGTAATTGGAAAAATTGATATTGAAGCAGCAAGTGACGCGGTTAGAGAATTAGGAATTTGGGGTATGGTATTGTTCGTCGTGGCGTATACAATACGTCCTTTATTCTTCTTCCCAGCAACACTCTTGACATTATTCGGTGGGTACACATTCGGTCCATTTATAGGCACGGGTCTTGATATTATAGGTGCTGGAAGCGGTGCCGTATTAGCGTTCTTAGTTGCTCGATATTTAGGGCGAGAGAAAATGAAAAGATTTTTTAGAGGAAAGAAAATAGAAGGATTTGATCAATCTATTCGAAATAATGGCTTTATGGTCGTCCTCTATTTAAGGTTGATTCCACTCATTCCATTTGATTCAATCAATTATTCACTTGGATTAAGTTCAGTCAAACTGAAATCATATATGGCTGCTACGTATTTAGGTATTATTCCAGGTGCTTTTGTTTTAAATTACATTGGTTCATCATTTCGGACGATGGATTCAAATCTGTGGATAGCGATTGCTTTATATGGTGTAATGATTTTACTACCCATCCTTGTGAAGAAGTTCAAAGGGACGACACAGATTCCACTTGAAAAATAAGATGCCAAATCGAGAAGGGGATATAATTGTCTATGAAACTAGGGGTAACAAATAGAAAATTGAAACCTGTTGAAGAAAAGCCAAATAGCGTATCCACTCAAACTGACATTAAACGTAATCATATGGAGCCAATACCTTATACAAGTAATCATGGTAAATCAAAATGTACGATAAAGATGGTTATGAAAAGGATGAAACGGGTTGAACTACATGAAGAACAGGAAAATTATCTCCATTATATAGAAACGTCAAAGGTATTTAAATTTAAAGATGATATTGAGTTTTATTTCGATGAAACTGAACAAGTTATCCATTTTCGTTCGAAATCACGAGTAGGACAATTCGATTTCGGTGTAAATAGAAAAAGAATGCAAAAAATCAGAGATGCTTTTAATAAAACGGTACAGTAGGTAGGAATATAGTTATAAGGAATTATATAAGGAGGAATTCTGTTGACTCAAAATGAACAACATACAAGTAAAGAGATAGAAACAAATGCTACTTCAAAAAAACCACAAGAAATAACAGAAGACGGATCTTTTAAACGCCAGACCAATCGATTTATAACTCCTTTTGGGAATAATCCAGAAGAATTACCAGTAGAAGCAGGTCGCTACCGTCTTTTATGGTCTGCAGCATGCCCATGGGCACATCGGCCTGTCATCGTGCGGAAAATTCTTGGACTTGAAGATGTTATTAGTTTAGGTACTGCAAGCCCTCTTCGGCCCAAAATAGGACGAGTGGACTGGGAGTTCTCCTTAGATAAAGAAGGAGTAGACCCTGTACTCGGGATTCAATACATGAGTGAAGTTTATAAAAATGCAGATGCAAATTATAGTGGAAGACCTACAGTTCCTGTCATGGTAGATATTAAGAAAAAA
Source organism: Paenisporosarcina sp. TG20 (assembly GCF_000286315.1). Taxonomy (GTDB): domain Bacteria; phylum Bacillota; class Bacilli; order Bacillales_A; family Planococcaceae; genus Paenisporosarcina. The sequence goes on from NZ_ALJG01000354.1 coordinate 5,584, forward strand.
GAAGCAGTAAACTACAACTATTTTAAACTAACCAATTCTTTTGAAATGACTTGGGCACCATTCCATAAGGAAAATGCACCAGATTTATACCCAAAACATTTACGCACGGAGATTGATGAGTTAAACGAAGTTATCTTCCATGATGTCAACAATGGCGTTTATAAATGTGGATTTGCAGCATCGCAAAACTCCTATGAACAAGCTTATGACGTATTATTTTCAAGATTGGATGAGTTAGAAGAGCGTCTATCGCAACAAAGATTCTTATTTGGAGACTTTATTACAGATTCCGATGTTCGACTCTACACAACCTTATCACGGTTTGATGCAGCTTATTATACAGCTTTTAATACAAATCGAAACCTGATTCGGGAGTACACACATTTATGGGGCTACGCACGTGATTTATTTCAGACTCCAGGTTTTGGTGATACGACTGATTTTGATGCAATTAAAAGCCACTATCATTTATCGATTACGATTAATCCTGATAAATCTGATGTAAATATACTGCCTAAGGGTCCTGATTTATTTGCATGGAACACACCACATTATCGTCAAAAGTTAAGCAATAAAGAAGAGAAGTTTATGATTCATGATAAATAGGGTTGAAGTGGAAGGTGATTATAAATGAACATTCGTAATGCCTTAAAGAGTGAGTTGTCAACCATTCGACAACAAAGAATTAACGCCTATAGCGAGCATACCAAAGCTCTCTCTGACGAACATTGGCAAGCTTTAAAAAAGGCAATATCTTCTGATGCAGATATAGGTCAAGACGTCGAACTAATCATTGCTGAAATAGAAGGTAAACTAGTAGGCAGTGTTGCTTTGTTTCCTCCAAAATCTGATGCATATGAAGGGTATGTTGATGAACTTGACTACCCTGAAATTCGGGTGCTTGCTGTCGATCCACAAGCAAGAGGTAATGGCGTGGCATCCGCATTAATTGCTGAATGTATTCAAAGGTCAAGAGCAAAAGGGTTTACATCTATTGGCTTACACACTGGCGAATTTATGAATACTGCAATCAAATTGTATGAGAGAATAGGTTTCGAACGATTACCTCAACACGATTTTGAACCTGCAAATGATGGTGTAATTGTGAAGGCGTTTCGTCTTTCTATTTAACCAAAAGCTTGAGTTAGACAATTAAATAAAAAGAAATTCCACTAGATTTTATTACTTACAATTAAAAGTTTGAAATAATGGAAAGAATAACAATTGAGAGGATGATATCATTGGCAATATATACAGAAATCACAACAATTCCTGAATGGGAAAACGTTCTTCTAAAATCGCAAGAGAAGCCAGTTTTAATTTTCAAACATAGTACAACTTGTCCTATCAGTGCTGCTGCATACAAAGAATTTACATCGTTTAAAACGGACATTGATGCATATTTAGTTAAAGTCATTGAAAGTCGCCCAGTGTCTAACGAAATTGCAAGTGGATTGAATGTTAAACACCAATCTCCACAAGCATTGGTTTTATTACAAGCTAAACCAGTTTGGCATACATCACATTCAAGTATCACAGAGAAGAATCTGGCTAAAGCAATGGAAACAGTATTATAATGTACTCCTACAAAGTCTGTTCTTAAATAGTAATGACTTTTTTAAAAATCAATATACGAGCATTAAAATTCCGGGAATTCATCGTGAATAAGTAGTATTGACGCATTTAATATTCCATCCTATTAAAAATAAATTTTAATGGTGGGGTTGAGTTAGTGACCTGACGTTATGACTTCAGCGATGTGTTTAAACAATACTAGAGCAGATAAATTTTCAACTATTTGTAAATGTTGGTCTAGGTGATAGATTTTTCATGCTAATTGTGATAGCATTACACTTTAAAGAAGTGAGGACGTGGCTGAATATGATAAAAATTGAGATACCAAAACCAGATATTACGTTAGTACAACGTGTACAAGATCGATCAAATGATGAACCGGAGATCCCTTCGGTTTATGGTTTTATCGACTTTCATCAGATTGCCCGTGATAAAGGCGGCATCATTATGTTCTTTAATAAAGAAGAAGAACTTTTATTCGTTGGGAAAGCACGTAAAGTAAGACAACGTGTGAAAAAACATTTTGAAGATAATGTTTCTCCTATAAAAGATCATCGTGAAGAAGTATCAAAAATCAAGATTTTTTATGTTGACGATGCAATGGAACGTGAAATTTATGAAACTTATTTAATTAATAAATTTGTTGCGAAGTATAATGTTGATAAAAAGTATGCTCACTAAAAAACTGACTTTATAGTCAGTTTTTTTATATAAATTTTTTAAATAGTCTAAACACTTGGTTCATAAAATAGAGGATATAAGCGTATAAGTATCGAAATAGGTATTATGTGAGTTTAAATTTAATTGTAAAGGGGAGAAACTCTATTGACATTTAAAGTTCAGCGAATAGAAGATTTGAATAAAGTTGACGTATCACAGTTGGTGAAGGAAAGCGAAGAAGAAGGGTACCGTTTCTTATCACGTTTAGTGAATGATTATGAAGATGGAACTAATACATTTAATAAAAATGGTGAAGCACTTTACGGTGTCTGGGCAGAGCCTGATAAATTAGTGGCAATTGGAGGAATAAATCAAAATCCCTTCAAGGATAATATGGATGAAGCACGCTTGAAGAGATTTTATACACTCGGTGATGCACGTAGACAGGGTGTTGGATCTCAGTTATTGAATGAACTGGTGAATCATGCAAAAGATAACTTTAAACGAATTTCATGTCGGACAGAGTCAGCAAAAGCAGATGCTTTCTATAGGGCAAATGGTTTTGAAGAAACACATGATTTCCCTCATACTACACATGTAATTAACCTATAAAACACCAATTAAAATGAGGATACGCTGAAAATTGTGTATCCTCATTTTTTTTATTATTAGTTTAAGAAATGAACAAGTGAGCAAATAGTACAATTATTGGTAATGTGATAATTGTACGTAAAATAAAGATTAACACCCCTTAAAAATAGCTGAGTGGACGAAAACATGAGATGAGTGGATGAAAACCATAGCTGAGTGGATGAAAACATGAGATGAATGGATGAAAACCATAGCTGAGTGGATGAAAACATGATTTGAGTGGACGAAAACATCATGTGAATGGACGTAAATCCAAAATGTCAGTAGAAAGACGGAGGGCGGAGTGACAAACTTCACTTCGCTCTCCATCTTAGTTATTAAGGGTATAATAAATTTGATATTTAATACGACCCTGGAAACAAAGTCAATATAGTATCTGAAATTCTTTTCAAATGAAACTCTAATCTTGTAATCGAATTAGGTTAACATTCTATCCTAATAGATTATTTTTGGAGCTGTGATTACAATTATGGAATTCAACAACCTGAGGAATCTATTTATTTCTTCTCAAGAACTTTCCATGAAGTACGTGAAATCTCCTCGAGTTCAGAATCGTCAAGTTTAAAAGTTAGAGCACCGACATTGTCTTGAGCATGATGGACTTTAGTTGCTCCAGGTATTGCAAAAATTGTTTCTCCGTGATAATGGATAGTCCAGTTCAATGCAACCTGACTAGCACTTACATTGTATTTTTCACCAATAGAATCGAGTAAAGTAATAAGTGGTTTGGATTTAGCCAACCCAGCCTCTTTAAACTTACTTTGAAATCTTCGTGGACCTTTGGCATCGTGAATTAAAGCAGGATTATCATGAAATTTACCTGTAAGCAATCCTTGTTCAAGAGGTGAATATGCAATTATAGAAATTCCTAAATCTTTAGCACTTTGAAGGATGCCATTTTTTTCAATACGACGGTCTAATAAACTATATTTTACTTGGTTAGAAGCGAGTGTAAGTCCATTTTCACTTAGTATCCCGTGCGAGTTGACCATATCTGCAACGTTAAAATTACTAATACCAACTTGATTAATATGGCCGGCCTTTACTAGTTCAATCATTGCTCGTATTTGTTTATCAACTGAAGAATAGGAATAAGGTTGGTGAATTTGATATAAGTCAATCGGTCGATTACGTAGTGCTTCTTTCCGGGTATGTATTGTTTTATTAATGGAGCTAGAGGTTCTAAACATTGGCCACCACTTGGTTGCGATTCTAGCTTCTTCCTGAGTAACACCAATATTATCAAGCGCTTTCGCTAAAATCTTTTCTGATTCTCCACCACCATAGACTTCAGCTGTATCAAACCAATTGATCCCTCCATCTAAAGAAGTTTTAATAATTTCTTCAGTTAGTGCATCATCTAGTGCTCCCCAAAACTTACCTACCATACCTGTACCTTTGCTGAATTGCCAAGTTCCCAGACCGAGGGGACAAATGGTCAAATCCGTTTGACCTAGACTTCGTCGTTTCACCATAGTATTTTTCAAGTATATGAGCCTCCAATGTGAATTATCTGGTAAAAGTGTAACACTTGTTCTATTAAGTTAGCGAATATCAAGCGGTTTGTAACTTTTCATAAACTATTCCATAATAGAAGATAGCAAACTACGTAAGGTGGTATTCCGGTGAAGGATGATTTGATTTTTGATATGGAAATGGCTAAAGAATACGATAAGGGAATTAGGCGAGCTTTGCCATCCTATGATGCATTATTTCGTATGGTGCAATCCTTTTTACGTGCAAATATAAAAGACTCGGCAAACGTATTGGTCGTTGGTGCAGGTGGAGGAAATGAAATTGTTACATTTGGAACAGCGAATCCTTCTTGGACTTTTGCGGGTGTGGATCCGTCTGAAGCAATGCTAGAAGTGGCCTTGCAAAAAGCTAAAAACGAGGGCATCGAAGAACGTGTGTCCATTCATGTTGGGAAGATTGAAGAAATTGAATTTACTGAGCCATTTAATGCTGCGACATGTATATTAGTTCTCCACTTTGTTGAGACGATAGAAGAAAAACGAAGTTTATTAAAAACAGTAAAAGAACAATTAAAACCTGGTGCCCCTTTTGTTCTGGTGACGATGTTTGGTGATCAATCGAATTCGGAATTCAATGAACGAATGAATTTATGGAAGTCGATATGGCTAGATTTAACGGATTTAACGCTAGAAGATGTTAATGGGATGGAAGAGTCAGTTCGTGAACTATCATTTATATCAGCTAATGAAATCGAAAAACTCTTAGACCAAGCTGGATTTGAGCGGGTTACACAATTCTTTTCAACTACATTATTTGGTGGATGGATTGCACACGCGGGCAATTAGACCAACAAACTTTTGATTAAGTTGTTCATACGAACCTAAAAAAGCGAGAATCTCTTAGGATATAAGAGTTTCTCGCTTTTTAAACAATTCCTTTTTAATCTTAAGTAAGAAATAATGAGATTTGCGGGAAAAGAATAATCAACACTAGAACAATTATGAATATTGCGAAAAAGGGAACGACTCCTTTTATTACATTTTCTACCTTTTCCCCTGATATGCCACTGACTACAAATAAATTCAGTCCTACAGGTGGGGTTATCATACCGAGTTCCATATTTACTACCATAATAATTGCAAAGTGTATTACATCAATTTCTAATACAGAAATTATTGGTAGCAAGATTGGAAGTGTAATTAATATAATTGCAGTCGGTTCTAAAAACATACCAAGTACAAAAAACAGGATGCTAACAATAAGTAAAAAGGTCCACTTATTAAAACCGCTATCACTGACCCAGGAAGCAAAAGCTTGTGGTATTTGTTCGGTTGTCAAAAACATTCCTAGAACAAGGGCGGCAGCAATGATTAGGAATATCATTGAAGTGGTGTTAATTGATTCTGTTAATATCTCCTTGAAAGTAACCCAATTCAATTCTCTGTAGATAAATATTGAAATAATTAGCGCGTACAGTGCGGCTAAAAAGGAAGCTTCTGTAGGTGTAACGACACCAGTATAAATACTTCCCAAAATTACGATAGGCATTATTAATCCCCATACTGCCTTTACCGTAGGCTTCAATCTCTTGTTAAAAGGAACTTTTTCTAGTCCTCCATAGCCTTTTCGGTATGCTACTATAACTGCGTATACTATTAGGGCAAATCCTAGTAATATTCCTGGCAAAATACCAGCAGAAAATAGTCTTCCAGTAGACTGTTCGGAAACAGATCCATAGAGAATTAGAGGGATGGATGGTGGAATTAAGATTCCAAGTGTACCAGCAGCTGCAACTAACCCCATAGAATACTTCTTGTCATATCCCGCTTTTACCATCATTGGAATCATAATAGCGCCAATGGCAGCTGCAGTAGCAGGACTAGATCCTGAAATAGCAGCGAAAATCATACATGTAACGACAGTTACAATTGATAATCCACCTTTAGTATGTCCTACCCAAGAACGTATACATTCAATAAGGTATTTTGAAATTCCTCCCTTAGCCATAATCAAACCAGCGAATACAAATCCAGGAATGGCCATGAGTGTAGTACTATTTACACCGGTAAACATCTTTTGAATTACCGTGTTGAGAGAGAAGTCTACCAAATAAAGACCAATAATACTTGAAACTGCTAGACTAATTGCGATTGGAACTCTTAATAAAGCAAGGCCGAATAGTAAACCAATTACGATTATTGCTTCCATTGGATATCCTCCTCGTTAGTTATATCTTCATTTAAAATAAAATATTTATATGCTTTCTCACAGAAACGTATAAATAATAAAGCCCCTGCAATCGGCATTATTAAGTAATTAATCCATATAGGAAAATTCAAATCGATTGTTTTTATTCCTTGAGCGTATGCGGTTAATACCATTTCCAGTCCTGTCCATAAGATGAATAAACTAAAACCGACTCCTATCAGAAGAGTTACACCTTGAGAAAATTTCTTCATCTTTGGTCCTGACTTGTCATACATGATATCAATAGAAATGTGTTTATTATCCTTTAATGCAGTAGAGAAACCTATGAATATCGCCCAAACAAGAAGCATAGTATATATTTCTGTTGCCCAGCTTTGGGAGGCCCCTACTACATACCTCATGAATACTGAATAAAGGCTAACTCCAAACCCGAAAAGAAAAAACAAACCAGATAAAGCGCTTTCAATTTTATCTAAAATCCTCATTCCATTTCCTCCTTTTGCAGCAATATTGTATATTGGATACGAGATGCCGATATTCTGAATTTTCAAGATTACAAGATTACAAGATATATCATAATATAAGATATATGTAACAACAAGATAAATAAGAAAAATTATTTAAAGATTCTAATTTTTCTTTACATTTAGGTTCCGGTGTGATAATTTATTTGTGAGTTGTATCCAATAACCAACGAAAGGGGATGTGATTTTATCAGTGCATTAAAAAGAAGAAAACCGGTAAGGGAAGTGTATTGATAAAAACGAAAGCCCTTTCACGAAGTGAATTACAACTTGGATTTATTTTTTATCTATAAAAAAATTAGGGGGAAATTCTATGAAAAAGGTTATTCTATTTGTATTTTTATTAATGTCAGTTATCTTTTTGGCAGCGTGTGGAGGTAATGAAGCAACTGAGCCAACAGATGATGGTTCAACTCCGGGTACAGATGATGGTGGTAATGACATACAGGAAATAACTATTAAATTTTCTCATGTTGTAGCAGAGAATACTCCCAAACATCAAGGGGCATTGGCGATGAAAGAGTATATTGAATCAAATTCTAATGGGAAAATAAAATTTGAAATTTATCCGAACAGTTCATTGTTTGGTGATCAAGATGAATATCAAAATCTAGTATCAAATAATATTCAATTTATTGCACCAGATTTAACAAAGTTTGTTGGTAATAATCCTCAATTCAATGTACCTGCTCTTCCATTCATGTTTGATAACGATGAAGAGGCTATCGCATTTTGGGATGGCGAAAAAGGTGCTGAAGTTTTAGGTAGTCTTGAAGCTGACGGTGTCTTAGGATTATCAATGTGGCCTAATGGTGGTAAGCATCTGACGAATGATGAAAAAGCAATAGATTCACCAGATGATTTAAAAGGTTTGAAATTCCGTACTCAAGGTGGGCAAGTATTAGAATCTATATATAAAGCCCTAGGAGCAGGGTCAGAATCTATTCCTTTTAGTGAGCTTTATACAGCACTTGACCAAGGTGTTGTAGACGGTCAAGAGAATACATTTAGTAACATCGAATCTAAGAAGTTTGATGAGGTTCAAACATATATGACAGTTATGAATCATACTCGTGTTGATTACGCTGTTTTCACTAATACAACATTTTGGAATGAATTGAATGAAGCAACAAAAGAAATTGTAGTAGCTGGTTTGGCAGAAGGTACAAAAGTGGCAAGAGCAGAAGCTAAGAGTCTAAATGAAAAAGCATATGAAACAATTAAAGAAAGAGGCTTAGTTGAAATTATTGAATTAACACCGGAACAGGTTGACGTATTTAGAGAAGTAATGGAACCTATTTATGCAGAATATGAAGATTCAATTGGTGCGGATGTAATTGAGGCGGCACGCGAAGCAGCAAAAGATTAAAAAATTATCATAGTCCTTTATTGAACTGAAAAAGTTGGCTGTTTTTATAGCCAACTTTTTGTGTTTTAAGATAGGCATTGGGAGGCGTGAGTAATCCGAATGACAACTAAAACTTTAGTCGAAAACTGCTTGTCAACATCTTATGAACAAATACCTGAAGAGGTAATACTTCATGGCAAAAGAAGCTTGCTAAATTGGATGGGAGTTTCAATTGGCGCTTCTAATCATCCTTCAATCGATATGTTAATAGAACTTTCAAAGGATCTTAAATCGGCACAACAAGTTTCCATATATGGCAGGGAAGAAAAGGTTGATTTATTAATGGCTACATTGATAAACGGTACATCTTCCCATATTTTCGATTATGATGATACACATTTAGATACTATTCACCATCCTAGTGGACCAGTGGCACCTGTGGTTTTTGCATTAGGAGAACATTTAGGTTTAAGTGGCAAGGAGATTTTACATGCCTTCATTTTAGGATGTGAAGCAGAACTAAGAATAGCAAATGCGGTTTATCCAAGTCATTATAAGCTAGGTTGGCATATTACAAGTACAACAGGTGTGTTTGGGGCAGCAATTGCTGCTGGTATCTTATTAAAGTTAGATCAAGAAAAATTATTATGGGCACTAGGAATTGCTGGAACACAATCATCTGGTCTTAGAGAAGTATTTGGAACAATGAGCAAACCATTCCATCCAGGAAAAGCAGCGCAGAATGGATTATTATCAGCTCTCTTGGCGAAAAAAGGATTTACAAGTTCTGAAATGATCTTAGAAGCTAAACGAGGTTTTGCGAACGTATTAGCACCAGAGCATGATTTAGAGAAAGTTAATATTCGCTGGGGACAAGACTGGGAACTTTTGAAAAACAGTTTCAAACCATATGCATGTGGAATTGTCCTTCACCCCTCAATTGATGCTTGCGTGTATTTACATAAAACCCTTTCATTTGAAGAATTGCAGTCAATCGAGCTAAAGGTTAATCCATATGTACTTGAACTGACTGGAAAAAAAACACCGAGTACAGGGCTAGAAGGGAAGTTTAGTGTATATTTTACCGCCTCGATTGCATTTTTAGAAGGAAGTGCCAGTGAAAAACAATACACAGACGAAAAAGTTAACGAGGAAAAAATTAGAGAAATGCAAAAGAAAGTTAGTATAACGGTAGACAATGATATTAAAGAAGAAGAGGCTGAAGTTATCGCAAGCTTGAAGGATGGATCACAGATTACTTATAAGGTATTAAATGCAAAAGGAAGCATCTGTAATCCTATGTCTGAAGAGGAACTGTTAACTAAATTTGCTAGTCTGGTTGAAGAGAAAATAGGGAAATTTAATTCTGAAAGACTTGCTAATTTCCTTCTTAACATAGAGAAATATTCTACTATAAATGAGCTAATCGCGCTCAATAAAATAGTAGTTGTAAGTGAAGGGTAATCCATAAAAAAGAATAGGAGAAGTGGTTATGAACAAAGAAAAGTTTGAAATAGGTTTAGAAATACGAAGAAGTGTTTTAGGCGCAGAATACGTCGATCAATCGATTCAAAATGCTACTGAATTTAATATGCCTATGCAAGAATTAGTAACGGAATACTGTTGGGGAGAAGTTTGGGCAAGACCTGGCCTTTCTAAAAAGACAAGAAGCATGCTAAATCTTGCTATGATAACAGCTTTAAATAGACCTCATGAGTTAAAGCTTCATGTAAGGGGAGCAATTAATAATGGTTTAACAAAAGACGAAATTAAAGAAATATTTTTGCAGACCGCTATTTATTGTGGTGTACCAGCTGCAATTGATAGCTTTAGAACGGCAAAGGAAGTTTTTGATGAAATGGATAAAGAGTAAACTGTTCAGAAGTTATTTATAAGAGTTCAGGTTTGTAATTTATTATACAAAAATTATTCTAGATAAATAAATTACAAACGTGACTGTTATTGCACTAAAGATTGTAGAAAGAAGTACTGCTTGAGCTGCAAATGCAGGTTCATTTTCATATTCTTGTGCAAGTATTGCGCTGTTTACTGAACTGGGGACTGCTGAAGCAATAAACAAAGCTTGTGCAGTTATCGTATCAACTTCGAGAAAAGAGATTATGATAAAGGCTAAAATTGGACTGATTAGTAGTCTGACACAGACATTCAAGTAAACCGTAAACATATTTTTAGTGAAATTGAGTTGTACAACCTGTGCTCCTAGGGTTAAAAGTGCTATAGCAATAAGTGAATCCGCAATATAAGATCCTGATATGTATAGAAATTGTGGAAGTGTAATATTAAAAGCGTTTAACCCAAGGCCAATAAACATGGCATAAAGAACGGGCATTTTAAAATAAGGAATAGAAGCTTTTAACATATCTTTATTAATTTTCTGTAAAGTGATAATACCATATGAGTAAACAAGTAAGTTTTGAAATGTTAAAATTAAAACCTGGACAGCCATTGCGATAGGATCTTGTCGAAAGACTAAATCGTTTACAGAGATCCCGTAGTTTCCAGAATTGTAGAAAAGCGCACTATGAGAAAAAGCAGTACTAAGTCCATTATGGAAACGGAAAACCCTAGAGATTATCATGGATACAAAATACAATAAAACACTTAAACCAATGAAAAAGAGCAGTACTTTTAAAAATAACTCCCAATTTAGATCCGTTTCATATAGGCGAATTAAAATTAATCCAGGAACTAAATAATATATGTTTATTTTAGCTAAGGTGTTTAAATTGAATTGGAACTTGAGATGAAGAAGTGAACCAAAGCCAATAAGAATGAGGATTGGTAAAAGGATATTGAAAAAAATACTAAGAATTTCCATAGACAGACTCCTTTTATTTAAACAACGTAATTATTAGAATATTTATAGATAAGAGATATTGTATACTATAGCCCTTTGATTTATGTGAAGAAAGTCATTTTTCAGAAATTGAAGAAATTAAAATTAAAAGAAGTGATTTTGAGGACGATAATTCAAATTTTGATAGGGACTTTTAAAGTTATTATGTAAAACCTTGAATAATTTTTAAAGCATGAAACACTAAGTACCATATTAAAAGCAGAACTCTAAACATCCGATTACAAATACATAATTAAATAAAAGAACCAGGAGGGAAAAGTTGTGAAAAAATGGGAAACAATTATATTAAACGAAGATCACAGCTCTGAGAATGTTTATATTATTGAACTAAACAGACCTGATGCAATGAATTCTTTAAACACAACAATGGGGATAGAATTGATTGAATGCTTAGAACACTTAAAAAATATTGAAAATTTACGAGTTCTTGTATTAACAGGTACAGGTGAAAAAAGTTTCTGTGTGGGTGCTGATTTAAAAGAAAGAAAAGGCATGACTAATGACCAGTGGAAGCTACAACATGATATTTTTGAAGATGCATATGAGTTATTAAGGGACTTCCCATTTCCTGTAATTGCATCTGTAAATGGTTTTGCTCTAGGAGGTGGTATGGAGATGCTTTTAAGCTGTGATCTTCGCTATTCGGCTGAGCATGCAAAAATGGGATTCCCTGAGGTGAAATTAGGGATTATCCCAGGTGTCGGTGGAACGCAACTATTGCCTAGAGCGATACCGATAGGATTGGCAAAAGAATTTCTATTTAGAGGGAATCAAATCGATGCACAAAAAGCACTAGAATCAAGCATCTTAAATGGCGTTTTCAAAAAAGAAGAGTTACTTTTTAATACTTTGGAAATAGCAAAAGAAATCGCTAAAAATGCCCCTTTATCACTTAAAGCTATAAAAAAATCAATTAATACAGGTCTACAAACAGATATCAATACTGCCTTAACCATTGAATTAGATCAATATTATAAATGTGCAAATTCAGAAGATAGAAAAGAAGGTATTTTATCTTTTAATGAAAAGCGAAAACCAAATTGGCAGGGGAAATAAAGTTACATATAGGAGGATGTTTATATGTCTGTAAGTACAATGGAAGATTTAAATCTTATCAGGAAAAGTGTGCGATCACTTTGTGAAAAATTCCCTGAAGATTATTGGAAAGAAATTGATAAAAATCAGGAGTATCCAGAAAAGTTTATTAAAGCCTTAACAGATGAAGGATGGTTGTCGGTATTGATTCCTGAAGAATATGGTGGATCGGGGCTTGGTATGATTGAAGCAGGAATTATCTTGGAAGAAATCAACCGTTCGGGAGGGAATGCTGGGGCTGGGCATGCACAAATGTACACGATGGGGGCTGTTCTTCGCCATGGAAATGATGAACAAAAGAAACGGTTCTTGCCTAAAATTGCAAGTGGAGAATTACGTCTACAAGCATTTGGTATTACCGAGCCAACTGCTGGAAGCGATACGACCAGCATCATTACAACAGCTGAGCGACAAGGTGGCAAATATATTGTAAATGGTCAAAAGATTTGGACGTCACGTGCAAAATACTCAGACTTAATGTTGTTACTGGCAAGAACAACGCCGAAAGATAAAGTACTGAAGAAGACAGATGGATTGAGTTTATTTATTTTAGATATGCAAGATCAAAAAGATAGAATTATTATTCGTGATATTGAAACGATGATTAATCATGCTACTACTGAGGTGTTTTTCGAGAATGCAGAGATTCCGGTAGAAAACTTAATTGGTGAAGAAGGAAAAGGATTCCGTTACGTTTTAAGTGGGATGAATGCTGAAAGAATTTTAATTGCTTCCGAAAGTGTTGGAGACGGTTTATATTTCGTTGATAAATCAGTAAAATATGCAAATGAACGAGAAGTATTTGGTCGGCCTATTGGGCAAAACCAAGGGGTTCAATTTCCAATTTCACGTGCATACATGGAAATTGAAGCAGCAAAGCTAATGAGGGACAAAGCATCTAAAATGTTTGATGCAAATGAAGTCTGTGGAGCAGAGGCAAATATGGCGAAGTATTTAGCTTCTGAAGCTACGTGGAAAGCAGCAAACTCTGCCATGGATACTTTTGGTGGTTACGGATTTGCTACAGAGTACCATATCGAAAGGAAGTTTAGAGAAGCACGGTTATTTATTATTGCTCCTGTTACGAATAATCTTGTCGTCAGCTATGTTGGCCAACATGTTCTGGGAATGCCAAGATCATTTTAAATTAAAAAGCCATATGATTTTACAATGGATTTTTAATTTATTTAAAAGGAGATTAGAGAAATGGAACTTAGTAGAAAGTTAGCAAAATACAGTCTGGATTTATCGTATGAACAGCTACCACCTAACGTTGTTGAATTTACGAAGCTTTGCATATTAGATTATTTTGGATCAGCTATTGCTGGTTCCGATAAAATTCCTGCTCAACTGATAAGTGAATTAGTAAAGGACTTAGGGGGAACGGAGCAGGCAAGCCTTTTTACTGGAGGAAAATCCTCTGTTTTAAACGCCGCTTTAGTGAATGGTGCATCAAGTCATACAGTGGAGCTTGATGACATCCATAAAGGATCAATTATCCATGCTGCGACTGTTGTAATTCCTGCAGCAATCGCTATTGCAGAATGGAAAAAATTATCTGGAAAAGAGTTAATTACTGCAATAGTTATCGGCTATGAAGTTTGTTTTAGAATTGGAGAAGCAGTATCACCTTCTCATTACTATTATTGGCATAATACTGCTACATGTGGAACTTTTGGGGCAGCTATTGCTGCTGCAAAATTACTTGATTTAAATGAAGAGGAAATGATAAATGCATTAGGCAATGCGGGTACTCAGGCAGCAGGGTTGTGGGAGTTTATTGAAGATGGAGCAATGACAAAACAGCTTCACACGGGTAAAGCGGCGATGAACGGAGTAATGTCAGCACTATTATCCCAAAAAGGGTTTACTGGTCCTCAGAAAATACTCGAAGGCAAACGAGGATTTTTTAAAGCTATGAGTGAAGAATACAATGAAGAAAAGATAACTGAAGGTTTGGGTGAGGAATATAAGATTTTAGAAAATTCCTTTAAAATTCATGCCTCGTGTCGACATACACATCACGCTATCGACTTATTAATAGAGATCTTTAACGAACGAACTCCTTCTCTCAAAGAAATACAGTCTATTACCGTTAACTCGTATCAAGCGGTTATTAATATTACAGATAATAATGATCCCCAAACACAGTATGCCGCTAAGTTTAGTGTGCAATTTTGTTCAGCATTGGCCATTCTAAGAGGGAAAGCAAGTTTAGACGACTTTGATGAGTCTACTTTATGGGATAAAGAAATCCGAAACTTAATGAAGAAAGTAAAGGTTGTATTAGATCCGCAAATTAATGCAAATTATCCTAATCAATGGGGTGCTACTGTGGAGGTTAATTTTACAAATGGAGAAACAATAAAAAAGGTTACAGACTTTCCAAAAGGAGATCCGGAAAATGCTGTGACAACAGAAGAACTGTTAGAAAAATTCATGAATTTGTCTAGTAAATATTCAGACAAGAAAAGAACAAATATTGCTGAAGCTATATTTGAGCTAGAGTTATTAGAGAATGCTGAAGAAATAATGGCAAATATTTAGATAAAGAGGGAGAAGTAATGATTGACGAAAGCAACATTGAACATGATAAACAATTAGATTTTATTCAACAACAATTAAAAACCTTGAGTAAGAATGAGCTGAGTCAAATATCTTATTTGCTATCTCTATATCAGGACTCAGCTTCTAATCAAGAGTCCCCAACGATTCCAATGCACTTTTTAGGTAAATTTTTAGGGATTAAAGAAAATCTAGATGGAACAACTGAGATGAAGCTAGGTTTACAAAATGAAAATACATACGGGGTCGCTCAGGGAGGTTCTATTTATACGCTTGCTGATGTTGCTATCGGCTTTAGCATATTAAAGAACTTAGCAGAAGGAGAAAAAGTTTTCACCTTAGAATTGAAGGTCAACTTTATAGAAAAAGGCCAGGGGTCCCGTCTTATAGCAACTCCATCCATTCTACGCCAAGGAAAGAGAATGGTTGTTTCCGAGTGCACTATCACTGATGAAAAAGGAAGATTAATAGCAAAGGCTCTTGGTACCTTTTATATCGTTAGAGGATAAGAAAGAAGGATGAGAAATGAAAGAAATTCATTATCAAGATATCGTTGAAGAAGTAAAGGAAATGTGTAAGAAGTCTAATACTAATTTGGGAGAGGATGTTTATTCTGCTTTTAGAAAAGCATTAAAAACGGAGCGCTCAGAAACCGGTAAAGAGATTCTTGCACAGTTAATCGAAAATGCTGATATTGCTAAAGCTGAACAAGTACCAATGTGCCAAGATACAGGTACAGCAGTCTTTATTGTTGAAGTAGGTCAAAGCTGCCATATCGTAGGGGGAAGCTTGGTAGATGCGATCAATGAAGGGGTTGCGAAGGGGTACGGGGAAGGTTATTTGAGAAATTCTATAATTTATCACCCATTAAATCGGAAAAATACGGGGAATAATACACCGGCTGTCGTTCATATTGAACTCGTAGAAGGTGAACATCTTACGATTCATATGACTGCCAAAGGAGGAGGGGCGGAGAATATGAGTGATTTAAAAATGTTAAAACCCTCTGACGGCATGGAAGGAGTAAAGAAGTATATTTTATCCATTGTTAAAGAAGCTGGTCCGAATGCATGTCCACCGCTAGTGGTAGGGGTTGGTATTGGCGGGAACTTTGAACGTTGTGCGTATCTTGCTAAAAAATCACTATTTCGACCATTAGGAATTCGCCATACCGATCCTGAAATTGCTGAGTTAGAGGAAGAGCTAATAATTGAAATTAATCGTTTGGGTATTGGTCCACAAGGGATGGGTGGAAGTACAACGGCGTTGGATGTGAAGATAGAAGTTGAGTCTTGTCATATTTCTGCGTTGCCCGTTGCTATAAACCTTAATTGCCATGCCAGCCGTCATCAAACTATTACTGTGAATTGAGGAGAGTAATGTGCCAAAAGAAATCAGACTTCCATTAAATGATGATGAATTAATTTCTTTAAAAGCAGGAGATCGAATTTTACTGTCTGGGATTGTTTACACTGCCAGAGATGCGGCCCATAAAAGAATGGTCGAACAAGAAAAAGAAGGAATTCCTTTTCCAATTGATCTTGCGGGACAGGTTCTTTATTATGTAGGCCCAACACCGGCAAAGCCTGGCGAGGCTATTGGGTCAGCTGGACCTACAACTAGTGGTCGAATGGATCTATACACTCCAAGGCTTCTTGAAAAAGGGTTGAAAGGCATGATTGGAAAGGGTTACCGAAGCGAAGAAGTGAAACGCTCAATAGTAACACATAAGGCAGTTTATTTTGGTGCAGTTGGAGGAGCTGCTGCATTAATCTCACGTTCAATCAAATCCGCTGAAGTAGTTGCATATGAAGATTTAGGAACAGAAGCAATTCGCAAATTAACAATTGAAAAGTTTCCAGTATTCGTCATCAATGACATACATGGCGGGGACATTTACCAAGAAGGGGTCGCGAAATATAAGTTGTAACTTTAAGGGAAAAGCTTTCAATGACAATTTGAAAGAAGGTATAAGGATTGGAAACAAAAAAAGCTCCTTATAAAAGTAACGAATGGGAGTTCTGGAGAATTGTTATAGGGTTGCTCTTAGCCTCTTTTATGATTTTCGGGAATCTCTACATTGTTCAACCATTACTACCTATATTTTCAAGAGAATTTCAAATATCACCAGCATATTCAAGTCTAGCATTTACTCTTACGACGCTTTCGTTAGTAATTGGATTGTTAATATTCGGATTCTTCTCCGATCGCATAGGTCGAGTGAACATTATGCGTTGGACTTTATTACTTTCAATCCTGTCTTTATTTTTCATACCACTAGTTGACTCTTTTGAGTGGTTACTTGTCTGGAGAGTATTCACGGGATTTATGCTAGCAGGTTTACCAGCGGCAGCGATTGCTTATATTAACGAAGAAATTGATATGAAGTCCCGTGCTTTAGTCGTGTCGCTATATATTTCGAGTAATGCGTTTGGAGGAATGGCGGGTCGTTATGTTGGTGGGTATTTTGCGGAAAACTTTGATTGGCAACTAGGATTTTATTCTTTTGCCAGTGCAGGTCTAGTGATAAGTGTTATTGTCATCAAATTGCTTCCAAGATCAAACTTTTTCAAGTTTAATAAAGGAACATTTATTCAAGACTTTGGTGGCATGACTATTCACTTAAAAGAACCACTACTTCTTTATGCGTTTATCTTTGGGATGACAATCCAATTAGGATTTTCAGGCATTTGGACGTATATCCCGTTCCACCTAGAAAAAGACCCATATAACTTATCGATCCAATTTATTTCTTTTCTGTACTTTACTTATTTGTTTGGGGTAGTAGGATCTTTATTTTCCTCAAGATTATCAATAAAATTCGGATTAATTAGGACCATATGTACTGGACTTATTATTATGATAGTAGGAAATCTCCTAACTTTATTCATGCATACTTCTTTCATCATTACGGGATTATCATTAATCTGTTTTGGTTTTTTTATAGCTCATGCTATGGCATCCAACTGGGTCGGGATAACTGCTCAACATCATCGGAGTGGAGCCACAAGCTTATACTTAGTCAGTTATTACACAGGAGCATCTATCGGTGGAACAGCTATTGGTTTTGTTTGGTCCAGTTTTGGTTGGTTGGGCGTCAGTTTAACTTGTGCAATTTTACCTGCAATAGCGGGAATATTATTTTTAAAAATTATTGTAAGTAGTAGGGAAAGTAAAGAGGTCAGAGAGCTAAGCATGAAAGGAGAATAACACCGATGAGGGTAGGGATAATAGGTCTAGGTAATATGGGTGGAAGAATGGCGAAGAGGCTATTAGAGCAAGATGTAGAGGTAGGAGTCTTTGATATCAATAAAGACTTTATTCAAACAGCGGTAAAATTAGGGGCTGAGGAAGCAGAAAGCCCTGCGGATTTAGCATTAAAGTATGAGTATGTTATAACAGTCTTACCCAATGTATATATCGTCAAAGAAACATTACTAGGTCCAGAAGGGCTATTGAAGACTTTTCGTCCGGAAAATTTATTAATTGAAATGACTACTTCTATTCCTTCAGTAACAAAGGAATTAAGCAATATTTTGAAGAATAAAGGCCTCAGAATGATAGATGCTCCTGTCAGTGGAGGAGTAAAAAAAGCTGAAGATGGATTACTATCCATAATGGTCGGTGGAGAAGTTGCTGATTTTGAAGAAGTTAAACCGCTTTTAAGTTGCATAGGACAAAATCTTTTTCATGTTGGAGATGCGGGAGCCGGACATACAATAAAAGCATTAAATAATATGATTTCCGCAACCACTTAGCAGCAACAGGCGAAGCATTGGCACTAGGAGTTAAACTTGGACTAGATTCTAGTAAAATGTTAAATGTAATTAATTCGAGTACAGGAAAAAGTTTTTCAAGTGATTTTAAATTTCCAAATCAAGTATTAACAAGGAAATTTGAGGTTGGATTTACACTCGATTTAATGGTAAAAGATTTAAAAATTGCTATGAATATGGCAGAAGAAGAAAAAGTACCAATGTTTATATCAAGTGCTTCTTTTCAATTATGGAAGCATGCTTGGTCTCAAGGCAGAGGTAGTGAGGACCATACAGCTATTGTGAAATATATAGAAGAAATGTTCGATGTTGAAATAAAAGGATAAAGGGTACTGTTATTAATTCTCACACATACATCAATGTTTTTTTCGAGTAGAAAAGAATTAAGGGAGTGCAGAATGGAGAAATTCAAATTATCTGAGCAAGACAGAGCAACCTTACAATTTAAGGTAACTACTAAATTACGGGAATTGATATTAAAAGGTGAATTTAAAATGGGTGATCGCTTAATGCAAGAAGAATGGGCACAGAAACTAGGCGTAAGTAGAATGCCTCTTCGGGAAGCATTGCGACAGCTTGAAGTAGAAGGACTTGTTCGTATTGAACCAAGAAGAGGTGCAGTGGTAACCCCCGTGTCAACGGAAGATATAGAAGAAATCTATCAGCTACGAGCAATTTTAGAAGGAGAAGCAGTAGCAATCTCACTGCCTTTTTTAGATGAAGAAGATATTGAAGAGTTAGAAATATTATATGACAAAATGGTTGGCTTAAAAACTAATGAAACAGACATGGAAACATACATGAAGTTAAATTTCCAATTCCATCAGATTTTAATCGACGGTTGTCCTTGGAGAAGAATTAAAGGATTTATTGATACGCTATGGAAAGGAATCCCTCCTTACACACCTAGTTTACTGGCCAATCATCTGGATGAGTCTCATAATGAGCATCGTCTTATGTTGAAATATGTAAAAGAAAAAGATGAAATAAAGCTAAAAGAAGTAACAACAAGACATATTATCAGAACTAAAGAAAATTTAATTAATATCATTCAAAACCGCTAAAATTCCACTATAAGATAAAAGTAGATTGAAGGGAGAATTTTTTATGAAACAGTTAGATATATCGGTAATTCCAGGAGATGGAATTGGAAAAGAAGTAGTTCCGGAAGCACTCCGTGTTTTGGATACAATAGCAAAACTCCACGGAGGGTTAAAATTCAATTATACACATTATCCGTGGAGTTCTGAATATTACATTGAGCATGGTGAAATGATGCCAAAAAATGGGCTGGAACAACTCAGTCAAAGTGATGCAATCTTTTTAGGAGCTGTTGGAGATCCTTCTCTAGTAGCAGATCATATTTCTTTGTCGGGTCTCTTATTGAATATACGAAGAGGATTTGAACAAGTTGTCAATGTAAGACCTGCAAAACAATTAAAAGGGATAGTATCTCCATTAACAAATCCACAAAACTTCGATATTATGATTGTTCGCGAAAATAGCGAGGGCGAATATAGCAATAGCGGAGGAAGAGTTCATAATGGGATGGATGAAATAGTGATTCAGAATGCTGTTTTCACAAAAAAAGGCGTATCCCGCGTTATGGAATATGCTTTTGACTTAGCAAGTAAAAGAAGCGGCCGTTTAACAAGTGCTACAAAATCAAATGGAATTGGACATTCAATGCCTTTTTGGGATGAAGTGTTTGTAGAAATATCTCAAAACAACACGAACATTCAAACCAATAGCGTTCATATTGATGCATTATCTGCCTTTTTCATAACAAGACCTCAAACTATCGATGTTGTCGTGGCGAGTAATCTATTTGGAGATATATTAAGCGATATAGGGGCAGCTATTATGGGGAGTATCGGTATTGCACCTGCTGGGAATATAAACTTAAATGGCAAATATCCGTCAATGTTTGAACCGGTTCACGGCTCAGCCCCGGATATATATGGACAAGGAATAGCAAATCCAATTGGGCAAATTTGGACAGCAAAAATGATGTTAGACCATTTTGGGGAAATGGAAATGGGGACAATCGTATTAAATGCGATTGAAAGTACAATGCAGTCTGGTATCAAAACTCCTGATATTGGAGGACATTCAAATACCACAGAAGTAACCGATGCAATTATCGCTAAAATTGAAGAACAAAGCTAGTTTACACCAATATTAATAATGAAAAAGGTAATTAGATTAAATTTAAAGTAGCGGGATTGACAGTGAGCTAGCATGAAAATTTATTCTATGAATAATCTGAAAGCTAAAACAAGTTTTCTGTCTTTTTCCGTATACAATAAAAATATTGTCTAGTAGTATTAGAATTAAATTGTATCCAATATCCGATGTAAAGTAAGTGAGGGATAAGAAATGAGTAGACGATCATATTTATTTGTTCCCGGAACTGAACAATCCATCATTAAGAAAGCTATTTATTCAGAAGCGGATTACGTCATTATAGATTTAGAAGATGCTGTTGCTTTTTCAGAAAAAGATAATGCAAGAGAAACTGTCAGAGAAGCTTTAAAAAGTTTTAGTAGTGAAAAAAATATAATTATAAGAATAAATGACCCTGCTACACCATTCTGGGAATTAGATCTTATATGTGCAATAACATATGGAGCTAAGGGTGTTATGGTGCCGAAATCTGAAAGTGAGAAGGGCATCAGGCAGGTTTGTGATAAAGCACGTCAATTTTTGACAGAATCTCAGAAAGACTTCGAAATCATTCCACTAATTGAATCGGCGAAAGGGGTCCAGTTTGCTTATTTAGTTGCGTCGGCAGATGACATGATTTCAAGATTAGCTTTTGGATCAATAGATTTCTCTCTTGATATTGATTGTGAGCTTACACCGGGTGGAACGGAACTGTTATTTGCGCGTTCACAAATCGTGATTGCTTCAAAAGCAGCGGGAATTGGACCACCAATAGACACAGTGTATCCAAACTTGGACAATGATAAGGGTTTGGAAAATGAAACGAAAATTGCCAAGCAGCTAGGCTATAAAGGGAAGTTGATTCTTCATCCTAAGCAGATACAAACCGTTCACAAAGTGTTTTCCTTTTCAGAAAAAGAAATCAACATGGCAAAAGAAATTGTAAAGGCGTTTGAAGTAGCTGAGAAAAATGGAGTAGCTTCCATTACAGTTAATAGTCAACTAGTTGATTATCCTGTCTATAAAAAGGCAAAGAACATATTATTGATAAAATATTAGAGTGCCAGAATAGTAATGATTAGGGTGTATTTAAAATGTATTTTAATAAAATTGATGAGGTGCGTATTGATGAAAATAACTAAAGTTGAAGTTAAAACAGTACCGATTAGCAGTCCGATAAGAAATGCCTATATTGATTTTAGTAAAATGACGGCATCCGCAATTGCCATTACAACAGATGTTGTCAGGGACGGCAAACCAGTTGTTGGATACGGGTTTAATTCGAATGGTAGATACGCTCCGACGGCATTATTGAACGAACGATTTATCCCAAGATTACTCGAAGCAGATCCAAAAGATATAGTAACAGACGATGGATTAAATCTAGATCCGCATAAAATACATACCATTATCATGTCTAACGAGAAACCAGGGGGCCATGGTGAACGGACAGTTGCAGTGGGTGTTATTGATATGGCTATCTGGGATGCAGTAGCAAAAATAGAAGGAAAACCATTGTATCAACTGCTTGCTGATCGCTATGGAAATGGTCAAGTGGATGAAAAAGTTTATATTTATGCAGCAGGTGGCTACTATTTCCCTAACAAGGGATTGAAAGAATTACAAGATGAAATGAAGGGCTATTTAGACTTAGGTTATAGAGATGTGAAAATAAAAGTAGGCGGTGCCTCATTAAATGAGGATTTACAACGCATTGAGGCAGTCCTGGATATTCTCCCTCAAGGAAGCGGATTAATGGTCGATGCAAATGGCCGGTTCGACTTAGAATATGCAATAGAATTTGGAGAGAAAATAAAAGATTATGAACTTATTTGGTATGAAGAAGCAGGAGATCCGCTTGATTATCATCTACAATCTGAGCTCTCTAAACGTTATCCTCATGCAATTGCCACTGGCGAAAATATATTTTCTCTACAAGATGCAACGAACTTAATCCGCTATGCAGGCATGAATCCAGAAAAAGACTTCCTACAATTTGATTGTGCACTTAGTTATGGATTAGTGGAGTACTTAAAAATTCTCGAAATGTTAAAAGAACATGGATGGTCTTCGAGACGCTGTATTCCTCATGGAGGACACCAAATGTCACTGAACATTGCAGCGGGTCTTGCACTTCATGGAAATGAATCATACCCGGGTGTATTTGAACCATTCGGAGGGTTCGCTGATAACTATGCTGTTGAAAATGGCTATGTAAAGCTTCCAGACGTTCCAGGTATTGGTTTTGAGGCAAAGTCGGATTTGTACAAATTACTATTAACCATTGGTAAATAACAAATGGGCTACCGGTATTTCCAATCCTTTTCATAGAAACTAAAAGTTAGTATCACATAGGGGGGGTTGAAAGATGGAGTTCAATATGGAGATTGCTACCGAATATGACAAAGGAGTAAGGCGGACACTTCCCACATATGATCCAATGCTCCGGCTCTCACAAACATTCCTGCGTAGCAATCTAATAGGAAATGCTTCACTTCTTATTGTAGGAGGTGGGGGAGGAAACGATCTAAAAGTGTTTGGCCCTTCAAATCCAGATTGGAATTTCACTGTTGTGGACCCATCAAAAGCGATGCTTGAGGTGGCTGGGGTGAAGGCGACGCAGATGGGAATGAATAGTCGAGTGGAACTGATTAATGGAACAATCCTAGACGTACCAGCAGAATATACCTTCGACGGAGCAACGTGTATACTGGTTCTTCATATCATTCCCAATATAGGAGAAAAGCTAGCGCTTCTAAAGAAAGTCAGATTACAACTGAAGCCAGGTGCACCGTTTATACTCGTCAGTAAGTTCGGAGATCCAAGTGATCCAGAATTTAAGGAACTTGTCTCCCTATGGAAAAATTATTGGCTCGACACGACTAGTTTGTCAGAAACAAAAGTTGAAGAACTGATGAAAGGTACGCTTACAGAGTCATCGATTTCAGAAGAAAAAATACGGGAATTGTTAGGTGAGGCTGGTTTTCATAGAATTGCAAACTTTTTCAAGACAAATCATTTTAGTGGTTGGATTTGTCATGCTCTTTAAATTTGATATGTTAGATGATGGAAGAAGGATTAGTAGATTCGATCGATTTAGTTCTCTTTCTCCCTTCGAGCACTGTTCAGCGAAGAGACACTATATTCTCTCGGTATTATAAACGAACGGTAAGTTGTATAACAGGAAAGGTTGAAAAACGATGCAGAAATTTTCTAGTGTGGATTTAAACGCGTTAGCGTCTATTGCGTTTGCGATTCTCGCTTTCTTAGCTATGTTTATCTGGTTGCCAGATACATTTTCTTATTCTGCCAAACTTATGACTAGCATTATAACGCTAGGAATAATTTTATGGTCTTTTGAACCAATTCCCTTAGGACTTACAGCTCTAATTATACTATTATTAATGCTTTTGTTTAATATTGCTGAGGTATCCATCATCTTTAGTGGATTTGCTTCTCCCGCTACATACTTGATTGTTGGTGGCATGATGCTTGCGACAGCAGTAAACCAAACTTCGCTCATTAAGAGGATGACGTACAAAATCTTGTTGAGATGGGGGGGGCATGCAAAGGGGTTATTAGGTAGCATTATTATCATTCAACAAATTCAAGCTTTCTTTATTCCCTCAACAGCTGTTCGTTCGGCATTAATGTTACCTGTTTCCACCATGATTATTGAAACGGTTGACGCTAAGCCCGGAAGTAATTTAAGGAAAATGATTATGTTGGGTGTAGCTTTTGGGGGGATAATCAGTGGTACGGCAGTCATGACTGCTGCAATAGGTAATATTTTAACAGTGGAACTACTTAATCGTTTTGCAGGAATTAAAATCACGTATTTTCAATGGTTTTTCTATACTTTTCCATTATGGCTCATCTTAATTCCATCTATATGGATTCTCCTATTGAAGGTATTTCCGTTGCCAAAAGATCAACAGTACTTCCCTATGATTAGAGATGAAATGAAAATTAGAATAAAGGAACTAGGTCCAGTGAACAAGCAAGAGATTCGCTGCTTAATTATTTTGTTTTTCATTGTAGGTTTATGGTTAAGTGAACCACTTCATGGAATGCATCCAAGTATTCCTGCTTTAATAGGGGTAGTACTAATGACATTACCCATAATCGGTATTGCTCCTTGGGAAACAGTTGTAAAAATAAATTATAATACGGTCTTATTATTAAGTGTAACTCTGTCTATGGGATACACGTTTGTAGATTCCGGAGCAGCACATACAATCAGTGAATATTTAAGTGTAGACTGGTTCATGTCTCTTATTCAAAGTCCATTTATAGCTGTAATCGTGGTTATTTTGATTGCGCAGATATTCCATAAAATGATATCAAATGTTTCAACAGCAGTTGTCGTATTAGTTCCAATACTTATAAGTGTCTCGCAAAATGCTGGAATAGATCCATTAGTTATTGGGTTTACAACTGGATTGACCTCTCTCTTTGGATTTATTTTAATTGTCGAATCAATGCCAAATTTATTAGCTCATAGTACTGGAATGATAAAACAGAAAGACTTTCTAAAACCTGGATTATATGCAACCATCATATCAATCATTGCAACAATCATTGTCGCGGCAACATGGTGGAGATGGATTGGTTTGGTTTAATTTAATGATAGGAGGAATATGATGTACCCATTACAAGGAATAACGATCGTATCGTTAGAGCAAGCGGTAGCAGCACCTTTTGCAACTAGGCAACTGGCAGATTTAGGAGCACGAGTAATCAAAGTTGAAAGGCCAGGTTCCGGAGATTTTGCTCGAAACTATGATGATACAGTTAAAGGGATGGCAAGTCATTTTGTATGGCTAAATCGTTCTAAAGAATCAATTACTCTTGATTTAAAACAAGATGAAGCTAAATTAATTTTAGATAAACTGATATCTAAAGCAGATGTATTTATTCAAAACTTGGCACCAGGTGCTGTTGATCGCCTAGGTTTTAGTGCAGCAGAGTTAAAACAAAAATATCCCCAGTTAATTATTTGTGGGATATCAGGGTATGGCTCTTTTGGTCCTTACACGAATAAAAAAGCATACGATTTGCTCATCCAATGTGAGGCCGGTTTAGTCTCCGTAACTGGAACAGAAGATACGCCCTCTAAATCAGGTATTTCTATTGCAGATATTGCTGCTGGGATGTATACCTATACAGGCATTTTAACTGCAATTATCGCTCGCTATAAAAGTGGCAAGGGAGCGATTATAGAGGTTTCTATGTTGGAGGCATTGGCAGAATGGATGGGATATCCTCTTTATTATTCTGGATATGGTGAATCAGAACCGAAACGAACAGGTGCCAGTCATGCAACGATTTATCCATACGGTCCATTTTTGGCAAAGGATCAAAAGTTTGTTTTTATGGGTATTCAAAATGAACGGGAATGGGTTCGTTTTTGTGAAGATGTACTCGAAGATGATGAGCTCGCTGTGGATGTTCGATTTAACACTAACTCCAACCGTGTATGTAACAAAGATTTTTTAAAAACCATTATCGAAAATGTTTTTCAAAAAAAGGATTCAAATCAGATTATTGATCTTCTAGAAGGAGCGAAAATTGCGAACGCGCGTCTTAACACAGTAAATGAATTAATCAATCATCCTCAACTAAAAGCACGGGATCGCTGGAGAGAAGTGGATTCTCCAGTCGGAAAGCTCCAAGCATTGATTCCGCCTGTTACGTTTGATGAAGTAGAGTCTGTTATGAATCCTATTCCTGCTGTAGGAGAACATACAGAAGCTATTTTAAAAGAATTTGGGTTCCGTTAAATCATTTAATGAGCAATTACACAAAAAGGGGCTGTCACAAAAGTTATTTAAAATGACTTTTATGATTAGCCCTCTTTGGTTATTAAAATAGCTTTGTTAAACAAATTACTAGATTTAGTAGGCTGTTTTATTCTTGAGGTTATGCTGCAGGAAGTTTGTACTTTCTTAAAGGAACGGGCCTATTTTGTAAAGAGTTTCTTATTAGCTGGCTTTTTATCATCAGATTATAGGGGTTTCTAACTTATTTCAATGAAAAAAAAGATTTACCAAGCTGACAACTTTAATAGGGACGTTTGTTTCAGTAAGTATACACATTTTTATTGGAATATAATGGTCATTATCTACTGAGTGAGCGAAAAGTAATCTTGAGTGAGCGGAAAACTGTACTGGGTGAGTGAAAAGTAGTATTGAGTGAGCGGAAAACTGTTCTAGGTAAGCGAAAATCTGATCTGAGTGAGCGAAAAGTTCTAAGTGAATGAAAAGTAGAAACTTGCTGCAAATTTTCTCATCTTAAAAAGGAGTTACTCGTACTGAGTAACTCCTTTTTAAGACTTATTAGATAGCCCCTTCTCGTGTGAAAGTAGCCATTCTTTTCGCCACGTTCCCCATGCAAAACCAGCTATTTCACCATTTTTTCCTACTACTCGATGACATGGAATAACTAAGGCTAATTTATTCTTTCCAATTGCAGTCCCAACTGCACGGAAAGCTTTTTCTCGTTGAATCTTTTGAGAAATTTGAGAATATGTACTTGTTTCCCCATAAGGGATTTGTGTTAACTCATCCCACACTTGAAGTTGAAAAGGAGTACCTTTTATTAGTGGGAGCGTAAAGTTTGTTAAATGTCCCTTAAAATATGCATCAATTTCTTGTGTAAAATGTTTGACGATATTATTTTCAACACTTGGTTGTTTTTCTTCAACAAACAGCACGGAAAGAAGTGTTAGATTCGAAGCTTTTACTTCAATAATTCCGATAGCTGAATCAATATAACCTGTAAACATAAGCAACCCCCTTGATTCATTATAAAAGACTATTGAGATATTTGCTTTTCAATTATTGTCTTTCAATTTTGGGACAATTGAACTGTGATACTATTAGAAAAAAGGAGGCACTTGTTAATGAAAGAAATTGAATGGATCGCCGTTTCAAACAATGATGAAACCTTTGATGATCAATTCTTTTATGGCGTGTCGACAACACTTGTGTTCTGTCGACCTTCTTGTCATTCTAAAAAACCTTTACGTAAGCATGTGTCAATTTTCCTTACACTAGCTGAAGCAGTTGATGCGGGATACCGCCCTTGTAAGCGTTGTCGCCCGGAAGACTTGGTATATATTGATCCAGGCTCACATCTTGTTAAACAAACCATTAAAATAATTGAAGTACATTTTGCAGAACCACTGAAACTGAAATTATTGGCTGAACAATTATTCGTTTCGCCAACCTATTTACAGAAAGTCTTTACGAAAGAAATGAAAGTATCACCAACACGATATTTGGTGACAACGAGAATGTCTAAAGCGAAACATTTACTTCAAACTACTGACTTACTTATAATCAACATTGCTCAATTGGTCGGTTATCACAATGCTGCCCATTTTTCTACGGCTTTTCATCAACATGTCGGGCTTTCCCCGACACAATATCGAACCAAGGTTCAGTAAAGGATGTAGATTTTATGCGTGTTTACGTAGCACTAATTTCCCTAAGTCTTATTTGGGGTTTATCTTTTGTATTTATTTCAATTCTTAGTGAGTCAGCAGGAGTATGGGGAACCGTTTTTATTCGTTGCATAGCAGGTGCATTGTTACTGGGTCCATACTTATGGTTTAAGCGTAAAGATATTATCAAGCCTATTCCTTGGAAACCATTAATGGTAGTTGGAGTAATAAACGCTGGTTTGCCGTGGGGATTAATAGCATTAAGTCAAACTCAAATTGACAGTAGTTTAGCAGCAGTCCTTAATGCATTTACTCCTATATTTACAGGCATAATGGGACTTGTATTTTTCGGTGCTATATTGTTAAAGCAACAATGGGTAGGAATAGCTATTGGTTTTGTTGGAATATTAATTATCATGGACTTTGATGTATCGCTATTGTTTGGAGAAAGTTTTATTGGAATTGGTACGATGATTTTAGCTACTGTTTGTTATGGCTTTTCTTCTCATTATGCTCGAAGACATTTAAGAGATGCAGGTATCGTTTTTGTGACAACCTGTACATTGGTTGTCGGAGCAACATTCGGAGGATTAATGATGCTATTCACCAATCCAAGTCAATTACAAACACTTGCACAAAATCTAAATGGCGAAATCTTGTTCGCTGTTATTGGACTTGGATTTTTCGGTTCAGGTATTGCTCATTTATTGTTCTTTTACTTAATGAAAGAGCGAAGTCCAGAATTTGCTACTTCTGTAACTTATTTAATTCCTATATCCGCTATTTTCTGGGGATACTTTTTACTTCAGGAACCTATTTCGATACAAATGATCATCGGGTTACTTGTCATATTGTGTGGCGTCTATTTAACTACTCGTCCAAAACTAACTTTCACAATGAAATTTTTCTCAATAGGAAAGAAACTATGAAACTCTTCTGGACAAAGTCTGATTTCTGTTATTAGTAGCATACTCACAAAAGATTTGACATATATAGAGATGATGAGAAAAAAGTGTATGTTTCAGTTATATAAACGCATACTATTCAACTATTAATTGATTTGCTTTACTCTATAGTCTATTAGGGGGAGAAAATTTGAGGTTCAAAAAGTATATGGTCTTTATTTTAATCGCTGTTCTCGCTTTTTTGCCTTTTATTAATGATAATAATCAACAAAAAGTGGTTGCAAACGAAGATTATGCCAAGTTAGGAAATAGCATTAACTTAATACTTCAAAATGAACGTATTAAAGGTGCAACTACCGGTGTAAGTATAAGGAAAGCAACTACTGGAGAAATCGTTTATGATCACTTAGGTGACACAAGGTTACATCCTGCATCTAACATTAAACTACTTACAGCAGCGGCTGCCTTGGAAATTCTCGGTGAAGAATATCGTTTTACTACTGAAGTGTTAAGTGATAGCAGTGTAGTAGGAGGAGTGTTGCAAGGGAATTTATACTTGAAAGGAAAAGGAGACCCAACACTTTTAAAGAAAGATTTTGATGTGTTTGCACAAGATCTTGTGTCTAAAGGAATCAAGAAAGTGAACGGGAATTTAATTGGAGACGACACATGGTACGATAATGTTCGATTATCAAAGGATATCAACTGGACGGACGAATCGTACTACTATGCTGCGCAGGTTTCAGCACTTACCGCATCGCCAAATGCAGATTATGATGCCGGTTCAGTAATTGTTGAAGCACATGCGAATTCAAGAGTAGGGGAACCCGCAACAATTAAAGTGTTGCCAGCAACTGATGTTGTGAAAATAGATAATCGATCTAAGACGGTTGCAGCTGGTGGAACAAAGACCATCACAATCGAACGAGACCATGGAACAAATAACATTGTAATTGAAGGGACAGTGCCGGTTGGCGGTACCGTCACTCGTGAGTGGATCGCCGTGTGGGAGCCTTCCTATTATGCACTTGACTTATTCGAAAAATCATTAATAGAACATGGCATTGATCTTGGAGATACATCAAAAGTGCTTATGGGTAAAACGCCAAATGAAGCTCAATTGCTAACATCAAAAAGTTCGATGACCCTCAAAGAATTATCTATCCCATTTATGAAATTAAGTAACAATGGCCATGCAGAAGTATTGGCAAAAGAAATGGGTAAAGTAGTATATGGCGAAGGTAGCTGGGCAAAGGGACTTCAGGTGATTGAAGAACATTCGGATAGACTGGGTTTGAATATGTCTACGATAATGATTCGAGATGCTTCCGGGATGTCACATATTAATTTAATTCCTGCAAATGAATTAACAAATCTCCTAGTTTCTGTGCAAAAAGAATCTTGGTATAACACTTTTTTAGCATCGCTCCCAGTCGCAGGTATAAGTGAACGTTTTGTAGGGGGAACTTTGCGGCACCGAATGAAAGCCGAGCCAACTGTCGGCAACGTCAAAGCGAAAACAGGTTCATTAACAGCAGTTTCTGCTTTATCAGGCTATGCCACTACAAAAGACGGGGAGTTACTTGTATTCTCAGTAATCATTAACAATGATTTAGCGGCTGTAACGCCAATTGAGGATCAAATAGCTACAGCAATTGCATCCTATAGCAAATAAAAATAATGACTAGCTTCCCTTATCAAAATGTGGGAAGCTAGTTTTAGGTAGAAAAAGGAAGCAAGGTAGGGGATCAAGTGTTAACGGCTAAACAACTAGTAGATATAGAAAAACTCCAAAAAGAGTGTGAAGCACATGATAAATTTCAGCTAAAGTTAAACTGGGAAATGTTACGTAACCGCGGGACAGATCAATTTGATTTTTTACTATATGAAAAGGAAGAGTTAATCGCATTTATTGGCATATATGAATTTGGCTCAACTGCTGAAGTGTGTGGCATGGTGAAGCCAAACGAACGTAGAAAAGGTTATTTCACTGAGTTGTTTAATAAAGCGAAATTGAGTATGGCAAATCATAGTTTTAAAAGAATTCTACTTAATGCTCCTGCAACTTCTGATGCAGCAAAAGGATTTTTAGCAACCCAAGGAGCATCTTACAAAAACTCAGAGCATCAAATGCATTGGTAGCCACAAGAACTTGAAGAATCAGATGGATTGAGTTTGAGAAATGCTCACAAAGACGATATTGACATAAGAGTTCGACTAGACGTTGAAGGGTTTGGTGTGTCTGAAGAAGATGCTAGAGATATGGAAAGTCGTATTGACAGTGATGAAGACACCGATATGCTTATGATTATAGTGAATGATGAAGTAGTTGGTAAAATTAGAATTAAGCGAGAAAAGGGTCAAGCATGGATATATGGTTTTTCCATTCTACCCGAATTTCAAGGTAGAGGTATAGGTCGAAAAGTACTTCGTAAAGTCGTCAAAGGACAAAGTGAATTAGGCCATTCTGTACATTTAGAAGTGGAAACCAAAAATGAACATGCATTAAAGCTGTATTATTCTGTTGGGTTTAAAATAGTCCATGCTCAAGATTATTATACGTATGATTTAACAAATGTGAGATAACTGCATAAAACCTTGTGAATGAACCCCAGGAGAAAAATGATTTTTAAAAAGACTTTTTGTTGAGACAAGACAAGAACTATTTAGTGGGCTATTTTTATTGTTATTGAGTCATCCTTTTAAAGTCCTCATTGAGGGTGGATTGTAATATGTAAATAGATCTTGATATCAACCGCTAAGATATTCCATAAGAAAGCAAGACGACCCGAAGTAACATTTACTTCGGGTCGTCTTTATATTTGGAGATAAGAAAGAATTACAGTCTAATTAGAGGTTCGATAGCAAAGAATAGTGGGAATTACTTTACAATTTTTCTTAAACTAATTACAATAAAAAAACGAAAGTACCAGTTGAACGGTTCTTTCGTTTTAACCTTAAAAGGATTCAAGGATATTGGGTTTTTTGTCTTTTTTCAAAACTAAGACTTTGCTTGATGGATCGTAGGAATCACCATAGAAATGCTTATCTTTAAATGTATGAATGTTTTCATATGTCCACTTCATGGCCTCATAAATTTCCTCTTCACTTTGATCGCTCGGTGACCAGTAAAGTATTTCCAAAACTGTGTTTTCGCCTGTTGCTAAAGAGCGACGAGTATATCCAATTCGTAAGGCATGTTTAAAATCTTCACGGAAGTAGAACTTAAGACGTTTTTCAGTATCAGTGTCATCATAATCTACAGGTTCGACTTCAAGCAAGATGGCTTTGTTCTTTTCTTTTAATTTATCTAATAGTTTGCGACCTAGTCCTTCTCCTCGAGCTTCCTTTGATACAAATAAATAATCTACAAATACAAAGTTTTCAAATTCAACATACATCAACACATGTTTGGGACCTTCATCTTTTATATAAACTTTTGACTTTTCAGCAAGTAATGTCTCCATATGTTCTTTGGATTTCATTTCTTCGATTGGAAAATATTGATTTAGTTTTTCATACCAATTCATGTATCTGTCTCCTATCAAAATCGTATTTTGCCCGGAGTTTTTGTTTTGTATGTTTATAGAGGAAAAACAGGCGAGAAAAAAGCCTCGGTATTATATTTACCCGTAATTTTAAAATGTAAACATGAAACATTAAATATTTTACAAAAAGATATGTAAAAATCTGGATAAATAAATTTATTTTCAAGGTTTATACCTATAAATCTCTTACCAAATTTATATTTTTTGAATAATGATGATCACTTAAGGTTAAATTAAGAGAAGAAGAACTACGTTTATTAAGACATTTTTATGAAAAAGACTCTCTTAATCAATCATTTATAGTTTTGAAAAATATAGATCAACTATAAATCAAGGAAGTGAAAAAAATGACAAAAAAACTTTGGTTTCAAATAGGGATAGGGATATCTCTGGCCTTAATTATTATAAGATTGTTTATTGAAGTGAAAGATATTTTTTCACCATTAGTAGTAATAGGACAAACTATTTTTTTACCTTTGCTATTGGGGGGTGTTCTATTCTACTTAACGAAGCCAGCGCTTAAATTTTTTGAGTCAAAAAAAGTACCAAAGTGGACAAGCATATTAGCTATTTTTATTGTTCTTGGATTAATTGTATGGTTATTCACGGCAATGATTAGCCCAATGATTACAAAACAGATTAATGCTCTTGCCCAAGATGCACCTGAACTCATGCAAGGTTTTGAAGATATGGTAGACTTCATAGTTGATCAGAAAAAGCATTTACCACTGTTTGTTGAACAACCGATTGATAACCTAACTTCAAGAGTAAATGACATGGCGCAAGGGTTTGGTACCTGGATGATTGGAATTATCCAAAGTTTCTTACGAGGTGTATTTCTATTGGTATTGGTACCATTTTTCCTTCTCTATTTATTAAAAGACCATGAAAAATTTGCGCCATTTGTAGCAAGTTTCTTTAGAGGGGAACGTAAAACATGGATTCGAAAAACATTGGTAGACATTGATATTACATTGAGGTCTTATATTCAAGGGCAACTTATTGTAAGTTTCGCTGTTGGAGTAATGTTGCTTATTGGGTATTTAATTATTGGACTTGAGTATGCATTGCTGCTCGCTACTTTTGGATTAATGATGAATGTTATTCCTTTTATAGGTCCATTCATTTCAGTCATACCTGCACTAATAATTGGGTTCATTCAAGAGCCGGAAAAGGCCATATACGTGGCAATTATCATGCTCGTTGCGCAGCAAATTGAGAGTAATTTAATTTCACCAAATGTTATGGGAAAAGTCCTTGATATTCACCCTTTAACAATCATTACTATTATTTTAGCAGCAGGAAATATTGCAGGTTTTTGGGGGATCATTTTAGCGGTACCTACTTATGCTGTAATTAAAGTAATCATGAAAAATGTGTATGCGAGAGGTTCAGAAATTAAAGAAGCAGCAAATGCCACCGTAGAAGAAGAGTAACTCTATTTAATATATGTCACTTCTACTAAAAAAGTGAAAAATCCGGTCTCTCTATTATGAGAGACCGGATTTTTCATTTATAGCGTTCTTCACTTGTAGAAGTATCTTTCGAGTGACGTTTATCTTTTTCATCTTTAACTTTTTGGTTTAATTCTTCTACAGGGATAGGGTCAACTGTTTTCATGTCTTCATGCATATCGAAAAGGCTCTCTTTTTCTGTTTTGACTAGGTCAGGATTGTCTAAAGCAGGACCTTTTTCATTTTTTCGATGAACCTTCTCATCTGAATCTAAAGGTTTCTTTTTCATATCAATCCATCCTCTCGGTAACTTAGTGCTTCACCATATTTACTAACATGTGAGATAAAGCATGCTGCTGGTCTTTGTCACCAGACTTCCATAACTCTTGTAACAATTTCTCTTCGCTGTTTCTTGGATCTTCATTTTTAGCTAAATAATTTGCAACCATTTCAGCAGTTTTTGCTAATTTCTCTTCACCAAGACCTAATTTTTCACCCATAGAAACTTTATCGCCTAAATAAGATTTAAAAGTAGAAAAATTTGATAAAACTTCTTCTCTCATATCTGGGGTAATCTCTCTTAATTCTTCTTGAACTTTACCTTGAATGTTATCCATGTTATAAACACTCTCCTTTTTATATTCTTACTATAGGTTTATCCTATTCATAAGAATTTAAACGTATTTAAAACCTAAATGGGTATTTAATACTAATCGAGTGGACAAAATCCGCATTTGAGTAATCCAGGAACGTCTTTAGAAAAACAACAAGTCGTACGAACTGGAGTGTTCAATAATTGAGCTGGTTCAAGCCCTTTTAAATAGGTGTTGAATAAAGACTGTGAAGCTATTCCTTTCCAAGTCTCATTTGATTTTAAGATTTCCAAATCAATACGGGATTGTTTAGCAGTTGATGGGTTTTCTAACAAAACTCCATAATGCCACAATAAGAAACCAAATACGTTTTCCCATAATGTCATGGGAGAGACAGAAGAATGCTTACGGATTTCGACAAGTAAAGAATGAGTTTGTTTTAAGATTTTATGAATGATAGTTGCTCGAACTTCACATTCAACATCGATATAGTGGTTTTTATCAATATACATACTTATTCCTTTATTGCCATACTCCACATTTGCACCAAACATTAAGTCGTCAAGTTCACCCATCCATATTTCATCGTAAGTGGCTAACAGTAAAAACTGAGTTGAAGCAAACATGCCATATCTCCGCATTAGATAAGAAGCGGCAACTGTTTTGTTTTCAATGCCCGTAATAGCTTGGACAACTCCCAAGAAGTCGATGTCTTTTAGTTGATTTAATGTAAAAAGAGGATGAGCAGGTGGTGTTGTATATGTGCTATACATATTTAGTTGTCGGATTTGATCGTTCGTTAAAGTAGTCATGTTCTTAGTATACAAAAGTTTGTAGTTTTTGAAATGTAATTTGGGTAACTTTATCGAAACGAAATCTAAGGAATAGATAGAAAATAATAAGGAATTTAAAAATGCTATCAAAAGGTTGGAAATATAAAACAAGTGAAGATGATATTCCAGAAGGATATATGATCGAAGTTTTAATAGTGAATTTATAAAACAAAACACTTCTAGCGCTTAAAGTAACCCAATGATGATAAGGATAAGCTAAGCAAAGATTTTAAACTATACCATAACCTGCAAGGAGCTCTGGAAAATATTCTAATGGTTTTTCGCATCGATTTTTTTAAAAAAATTTGCGACATGCAGTAATATATATGCTATTTGGAATTATACGTAAATAATATAACTTTTTATATGTTTAGGGGATATACGAATGGAGAAAGAAAATAATCGTGATAATAAGAAAGAAAATTTTATTTCAAGCATCTTTGCAGAAATTAGGGATTCAATATTATTTGATGTTGCTTGGAGGAGTATACTTTTTATTCCGAGAATAATTATGAGTATTTTTAAAAATTGGAACTAATAGTGAATATACATTATTGTGGTGAAAATTAGTAAAAGATATATTGAATTATGTACATAAGGTTGATGTAGGACATTAAAGATTAAAAGTATATACGTTGTTAACAGAAAGGCTTTGAACGTTAGCCTTTCATCAACCAGCGCAAGAGTTGGGCTAGAATACGCTTCGCGCTTTTCTTAAAGATAGTTTATTAAATTCCATTAATTTTAGTCAATTTCATAACTCCTAAACACGATAATAAACATGAACATCTAATTGTTATCCGTTTTTTTAAAATATAGAAAGTATACAAAATTACTGTGCCATGAACCTAGTGTTCATGGTGTTTTTAGTATATAGAGACTAACATGCTAAAACGGTATTTCTTTGATGTGACTCTCGTAATTCGATTAATAAGAAGTCGTGATTTACTTTTTTAGAAATGCAAGTTTCCTCTCAGTCAAAGTGAATTTTGTTCAGGATATATTCTTGGTTAGTAATATTTGGGTTGTACACAAAAATCATCCTATAGGTTTGGGTACTTTCTTTTCTTTTTACAAGATAGAACGGATGTTTATATTTATTTTTAAAAATATATTGTTATCACTGTTGATTTTTTAAAGGAGAATGATTG